>JAYUZA010000217.1:0-2377 GCA_043752145.1 Flavobacteriales bacterium | reverse complement strand
CGGATCTGTTAATTCAACAAGATAAATACTCTTTTGTTGGTTTAAATTTAAACTATATGTTTTGCCCGTTATATTTTTTTCGGCATAAACAATGCGACCCATCAGATCATAAATTTTTACATCGCCAATATGATCCCATGCGGTTGATAATGTAAATTGACCGTTATTTGGATTTGGAAAGATCGTGACATTATCCTCACCAAATTCAGGTGCAGTTGGATCTGTTGTTTCCTGCCATTCATCTTCGTCATCACGAATACCGGGACTATTTCCTACATAACTGCAAGGATGAATAAATGCGCTGAAATAATTAGTTGAGTTAGGCGCAGCATAAAATCCTGCGTTTAATTCAATTGAAGTACCCGCACGATAAGTAACCGTATTAGCGGTTCCAATTTGTTGTGTTGAAGTAATGCCATTTACAGCTTCAAAATAGAAATTCGTGTTTTGCGCACCCGACAAACTTAAACTTAAATTGGAAGGACAATACAAATCATGTTCCCAAACACCTCTGCCCTTTGTCATGGCTCGTATTTTATTGGAAGCATAATTAATTTCCATATCACCAATAGTTAGATGCGGTAAGCCTGTACCTAAAAGTGTCCATACGGTAGAAGAGCCATTAATGGTTGCATTATTTGCATAATAAACGGCTCCGTTATCGGTTGAAACGTACAAACCACCATTACTTCCTTTCTCGGTCAATATTTGACCAACCCCCATGTGCGGAAAGTTACCCGCTATATCAGTAAATACGGGACTGGATATGTTTGTATAATCCGCTTTCCATATATTATGTCCGTTCAAAGGCCACCAATAACCGTTATACAAAATGTAAACGATGTTGGGATTTGTTGGATCAACAGCCAGAGAATACATGTAGGCTGTTGCAGGATTTTGCGGAGCAGGTAAGGTTGGCAATGGAAGAGTGTCCCAATTATTAATAATGGCTGTAGGTGAGCTATTAGTGATATCTGTATTGCGGAACAATGGGTGTACCGGACCTTGAGATGTTCGTACGTACATATAATTTTTATCAGTTGCGCTATGATGCCACCATAATCTTGTGCCTACGGCCAAGCCGTGAGTAGTATTAAAATCAGAGATCGCGTCAAACGTAATAGGGTTTCCATTGGCATCAATTGTGTTTCCGCGATTTGTAGAACGGTGTATATTATGCTCTCCCCCGTTTATTCCAAAAGCATAAATATGTTCAGGAACAATAGGATTTTGCGACATATAGTTCCAAAATGCACTGAGTTTAGCTGGAAAATTCACGGTTTGGGAATAAGTCAATGGTCCGCCTCCTGAAGCCGATAGGCTGTATGTTGAATTTTGATAACTGGCCCATGCAAAATTTGGGTCGAATTGATCAAGGTATGGTCTTTGTCCGTCACCACCATATACCGCAGCCCATACAGGGGTCCATGTGGGTAAAAATACACCACTGCTTAAAACGGTTCCATCGTGATACAAACCCATCGAAATTTTTTCGGGATTTGTTTGCGAAGTAGATAAACCATCAACTTCAGCCACCCTTAATCCATTCATGCGTGCAGTTATAGTAGAACATGCATCGGTTGAATAACTCACACCGCCATGTGTGCAAATAAAAACATCGTTGGTACAGGTTGTACATGTAGCGGGCGGTGTACACATGTATTCCAGGTCATCATGGAACCGGGTTATGCTTGTGGCGCCACTAATATTTGTTGGAAATGTTAACCCGCCATCGGTTGATTTTTTTATATCACTCACATTGGAATTTAAATAAATGGTATTGGCATTGAAATTAGAAACGGTAAAGGCATTTCCTTGTCCAAAATGTGTATCCCAGGGTCCGCTTAAAGCCGAAGAAGTAGTAGTGGTTGAATAGGTGAACTTGTATAAAGTACCATACAAGTTAGCAGCATTCAAAGAAAGAAAAAATAAAAGGTCATTGTTCGCTTCGGTAACTTCAATGGTGATACCACCTATAGCAGATGCTGAATATATTGGCGATTGCCATGTGGTACCTTGATTATTTGAATGCTCAATGGTATAGTTTGTTATGCCATCAAAAATTACCGCATAAATTACGTTACTGTTTCCCGGCTTAAATTCAATATCCTTTATGTCACCGGTTTTAACAATTGACCATGTTACATTTGCCGGAGTAACATCGTTAACGTTCGTTGATTTGTACAAACCAATATGCGTTGCTAAATAAGCTATGGCTGGATTGGATGGATCAATCAATATTTTGTGTAAACGTGTTGTGGATGCGCTTCCGGTAAAATCATTCATGTCGGCAACTAAACTATAGTTTACACCACCATCAACGGTGCGGTAAACACCCCCGGCACCAATAGACATTCGTGCAAAATCCAATTCGCTC
>JAYUZA010000216.1:0-2382 GCA_043752145.1 Flavobacteriales bacterium | reverse complement strand
AATAATGGCATCACCAATTGAACAAAAGGTATAAAGAACCAACCAACCGCCCAGCCGGGTGTGTAGGTTAAACCTTGCATATTAGCCCTGAACAAATTAGTTGTTGATCTATGAAAAAACATACAAACCCCAACAACACTGCAAACCTGTGCCGCAAAAAAGAATAAACCAGAAATGGCGATGTGAACGTAAATATCGGCCATTGTATTGAAAAAATGTTGATTCATTTCATGTTGAGACAAATTATGTTTCAAAGGAATTTCTGTTAAGGCGCTTAAGATATAACTATAGGCCCAAAAATAATAGAAGCTAAAAAGGCAAGCGCTTATGACAGATACAGAAAGGAATGCCCACCGAGATTTAAGCGGGTCAAGTGATTCGCGGTTGACCTCATAATTAACGTCTATAGTTTCCATAGGACTTTAGTTTTTTTTAAAAAAGGTACTTTTGTTCATTCATTAAACGAAGCCATGGCTATCATAAGCTTTTCAAATTTCGAAACCATCGTTTTTACCGGACAATTAAAATTATTTACGATCATGGTAAACGCTAATTTTTTACCCGATTTCGTTTTCACGTAACCACTATAGCTTTTTACGCGCTGCATAGTGCCACTTTTGGCTCTCACGTTACCCGCAATAATAGTCTTTTTGCCAACATTACTCAATGTGCCGCTTTTTCCCGCTACCGGTAATGTATTCTCAAATCCCGTTGCGTTCTTGCTGCGACTCATGTAATACATTATATCGGTTAAATGACGTGCACTAATAGCATTGTGTCGTGATAATCCGCTGCCGTCAAACTGATACAATCCATCGGTATCAATTCCTCTTTTTTTCCAAAACTCAGCTATAGCCGAACAACCCGATGAAGTACTGGCCGACCCATATTTTGAAAGACCTATTTGTATACATAAATGTTCGGCAAACAAATTAACGCTATTCATATTTACGAAATAAATAATGCTGGAAGTTGATGGGCTATATTGTACATACAACTCTTGTCTTCCAACATCGCAGTATTTATTTTCCAATCGCATATCCCTTGTAGTGGTGATGCCTTCATTTACTGCAATGCCAATATTATGACAGGCCATTTGTAATTCAAATGCCGATTGTAAAGCCGGATCAGGAATACTGCCCCGTACTTCAAATGCAGTTTGATTTTTAGGAATGGTACCACGTATATATCTGTTAAACCTGAAAGGTGGTCCAATAATTATACTGTTATCATCAAGACTTGTGGCACTTTTCACATTATTCACGATCTCCATTCCCGGAATTTGCGGCTCAATACAAACAATACTTGTGCTGTCACCATTACTACTACCCGATGCAAATTCAAAATAACACGTATTGTCAAAAATGGTCAATCCGTTTGGTGGTGCTCCATAATAATTTCCAAGATCACCATATATCCATGTTGTAGGCGTTGGGTCTGGACCCAACAGGTCCGCATCACCAATAATTCGCCCGGTAATTGAATCGATGCCGAAATTTCGAATAGCCATTGCCCAGGCATTTAAAAAATCAGGTTCATAATAATGTTCTTTAAAAAAACGGGAACCTAAAGTTGGATCACCACTTCCTTTGATATAAATATCGCCATGCAAAACACAGGAAGTGTCAATATAGCCCGAATATTGTAAGATAGTTTTGAATTTGAAACCACCTCCTAAAATTTCCATAGCTGCAGCTGTTGTAACCACTTTCATGGTTGATGCAGGAACTAAACTCATGTCAGGATTATATTCAGCAATTACCTTTCCTGTTTTCGTATCCTTGGCCAAAAAACTAAAAGAAGCATTTTTCAGATCATCATCCTTTACAAACTCGTCCAGAAATTTTTCGAGCGAATTCTTAACGGTATCAACCACGGCAGGCTTTGCAACAGGTTTTGTAACAGGCTTTTTTACAACCGGTTTTTTGGCTTGACCCATTCCATTAATAGTCAGAGTCAATAATAATATTACACAAATTGTTTTCAGGATCGTTGTAAGCTTAAATAGGTTATTTTAGCCAAAAATAAGCATATGTGCGGAATAAACGGAGCGTATTTTACTGATTCTTCTAAAGAAATTAACCGCGCTTTGTTTGAAGTATCGCTAAACTCATTGGCACACCGTGGTCCCGATAACCAATCTGCTTTTATTTCAGGCGGCATTGCCTTAGGACATAACCGACTTTCCATTATTGATCCCGATAAGTCTTCGGATCAACCATTTTTTTCGAATGACAAAGAATTTGCAATCATTTTTAATGGGGAAATATTTAATTATAAGACCCTTAAAAAGGAATTGGAAACGGCCGGAGAAATATTTCGCACCAATTCTGACACCGAAGTTTTGTTGCATTTATTAATTAAGTACGGACCCGAGGCATT
>JAYUZA010000215.1:0-6282 GCA_043752145.1 Flavobacteriales bacterium | reverse complement strand
CCTACGGTGCTAACGTACAAAATCTTAATTTATTTTATCAGTTATACCTACTTTTTGAACGTTCCGTCCAGAATAGCTTTGTATTTCGCCTCGTCCTTGAGCGTCTTAATGGCCTCAACTAAAAACTCATCGTAATTAAATGATGATTCCATACGTCCATCCTGATAATAATACCGTGAAACAATTTCGTTTTCAATGATCTCTTTTATTTCATCCTTGAAACGATTCAGATCGGTCATTTTATCGGCCTTGATCTTTGTATAAATTTTATCGAATTCATTTTCGGCTCCTGTATAATAGTTTTCGCGTTGTGCCGATTTTTTAAATTCTTCGAACCTGATCTCGGTTGTGGTCTTGTATTTAAATTCCTTGTCTTTTACCGATGCTAAAAATTCACTATATTCACTATCGCTCAATTTAAATTCGCGCGCAGTTGGAATTGTTGCGTGTCCTCTTGAATAACCGGTTGAATAATTAAAGACCAGGTCTTCGGCCATAACAATGGCGGCCAGTTTGCTGAATTCTTTTTCCACTACGGCAACATCGGGTTCAATACCACGTGCGTCCAAAACCTCACGACCATTTTTTGTCTTATATTTTTGTACGACCGAATCAGCCACTTGCGTTGCGCGTTCAAACGCTTTTTTAGTTGTATAATCCAGTTTTTGAATGCAGCGTCCGCTTGGTGTAAAATATTTGGCAACCGTTAATTTTACCATGGTATTGTATGGCATTTTACGTGTTTGCTGCACGAGCCCTTTACCGTACGAACGTGTACCCACAATAATGGCGCGATCCAAATCCTGTAACGAACCTGCAACAATTTCGCTTGCCGAGGCAGAATTTTCATCTACCAAAACGAGCAATGGAATATTTACATCGGTTGCTTCCTCACGTGCAACATAATTAATGTTCATTTCAGGAACACGGCCTTTTTGTTTTACGATCATAGTGCCTTGCGGTACAAACATGTTTACAATGCGCACTGCTTCGTTTAACAATCCACCACCATTACCACGAAGGTCGAAAATCAGTTTTTTCATGCCCTTGGCTTTTAATTTTGTAAAAGCTTCCTTCACTTCGGTACTGGCTGTTTGTGTAAATGAATTTAATTTTATGTATCCTATATCGTCCTGCAAAATTCCGCTGTAAGGTACATCGGGTATTTTTATTTCTTCGCGGGTTAATGATTTTTCGATAACCTGACCGCCACGATCAATTTTTAATTTGAGTGACGTTCCGGCCGAACCTTTCAACATGGAACTTACTTCATCTGTACTTTTATTTTTCAGCTCGGTACCGTCAATGGCTAAAATTTTATCTCCGGCTTTAAATCCCGCTTTTTGCATGGGCGAATCCTGATAAGGTTCCATGATATAATTATAATCATCGTCCATTTTTCGAATAAGCGCACCTACTCCACCGTACTGACCTGTTGTCATGATCTTGTAATCCTCAATGTCGCTTTCGGGAATGTAATTTGTGTAAGGATCGAGCGATTCCAACATACCATCAATGCTTCGCTTCATAAGGTCGCCCGGAGCATGCTCATCAACATAACCGCTATAGATCTCGGTATAAATTTCTTTAAAAATTTCAAAATTTTTGGTTACCTCAAATTCATTGCTTGGAACAGGTCTAAAAGCAATTAAGCCCCAAATAAGGCTGGTAAATATGGTAAGTGAAATAATGTTTTTTTTATTCATAAGACTAAAGCTTGATACGTATAACGGTCTATTTAGCTAAAAGTTTTTGTAAGTTTTCTAAAAGTATGTTAACAGCCTTTTTTACCTCTGCAAAACTAAGCACTTGTGTGAATGTAAAAACAAATACAACAGCTACTTGTTTGTTATGTGTTTTTAACAGATTTTCGAGTTCATTGCGCTGTGTACGATAGGCTTCGCGCATAAGGCGCTTAAGCCTGTTGCGGTCAACAGCCTTCTTGAACTTACGTTTAGAGGCGCTGAAAGCTGCCTGCAGGTGTATATTTTGGGGCAATGTGGTTTCTTTGTAAAAGGCCGAAACATGGGTTGTGCGCAACGATTTACCCGCAGCAAATACCTCCTCAAAAAGTTTTTTGCGTTTTAACCGTTGTTCGGCATTAAGGGTAAAGGTCGATTTAGCCAAGGTGTGGATCGTTATTCGTGGTTCATTAGTGGTTACATAGTTATGAGGCAGGCGTATTAGCCACCTAAATTGAATATCGGCACACTCATACACTTCCGTTTGGCCGCGCCCATTCACCAATAACGATTAACGAATTACTTATTAGCTTTCAAATAATGCTCCAAAGCCATGGTCATACTTGGCGCATTTGGCATAGGTGCCTGAACATCTAAACGCAGACCCGCTTTTTTAATGGCCATTGCTGTGGAAGTTCCAAAAGCGGCAATACGGGTTACGTTTTGTTTGAATTTTGGAAAATTCTTGATCAATGATTCTACTCCCGAAGGACTAAAGAACACTAACATATCGTAATTTACATCTGTCAGGTCACTCAAATCACTTGCAACGGTTTTATAAAATACCGCTTTGGTGAAATTTATTTTTTGTTCGTCCAAATGCTTTCCAATGTCTTTATTCACGATGTCGGAACAAGGGAGTAAATAATTTTCTTCCTTGTGTTTTTTAATCACATCCATCAACTCAATGAACTTTTGTTTGCCATGAAAAATTTTGCGTTTACGGAACTGAACGTACTTTTGAAGATAGTAAGCAGTAGATTCTGAAATGCAAAAATATTTCAAGGTATCAGGAACCTGGTACCGCATTTCTTTACAAACCCTGAAAAAATGATCAACCGCGTTACGGCTGGTCAAAATAATGGCAGTGTAATCGGGTAAATTTAATCGCTCTTTACGCAATTCTTTTACATCTATACCTTCAATGTGTATGAATTCACGAAAGTCGATCTTTACCTTGAATTTAGTAATGATGTCAAAATAGGGCGACTTCTCAGCCTCCGGTTTTGGCTGCGTAACAAGAATGGTCTTAACGGCCAAAGACGTGGTTTTTTCGGTTTTTTTTACAGCCATGCTACCCAATTATTCTGGTAAGTATATAAACATTCATTCTATTATTAACTACTGATACCATGATTAATAACGGAACAATTTCAAGCGTGCAAAGATATAAAAATAAATACAACAAATTTGCCGAGTAACTAAAGGCAGTTATTAACGATTGGCCAATACGGTACAAATAATTAAGGCCCAAAATGGCCAAACAAGCCAATATCAACCACTCGTCCATTGGCGATTTAATGAAATAAGCCATTGCTACAACGGGAATTAGTATATAACCAGCCACCTGATTAAAAATAATGGTGCGGTACCGGTTCTCGGTCTGACCAAAATCTGACCCAATAACAAATTGGACCGCTTTTAGAATAAAAGCCCTAGCAATAACCCAAACTAAAATTACCCCTGTAATAATGAAAACCCAGTAATGGTCGGGATGCGTGCCCAATAATTCGGGCTTAAACAAATGGGCCGCTTTTAAAAACACCAAACTGGTGGCCATGGCAAATAAAATAAGGGTAATTAGCGAAAACGGGTGGTAAAGCACTAATTCCTTGCGAATTAACTGCTTTAAATAACGGGTTGCGGTATAGGCTCCGAAACGGTCGTTAATAAAGTGGCCATAAAACACACGCGTAATTGCTAAAACAATGAGCAAAAAAAGCATGATGCCAAAGGTCCAGTAATGCGAGGGGGCATTTGAAATATTATGTGTATTTGACAAATCTCCCATGTTTACAAGAGCAAATGTACAGCGGATCGATGATTTCCAAACCGGCCATTGCAAAAAAGAATTAGTTTTGAAAAAAATTTATGTATGGCTCGTACCGATAATTTCCAGGCTCCCGATTATTACCAGGTGGATGAATTGTTAACCGATGAACAAAAAATGGTACGCGATGCCGCGCGTGCATGGGTAAAAAAAGAAGTTAGCCCCATTATTGAGGATCATTACGAGCGCGGTGTTTTTCCAAAACAGCTGATCAAAGGCCTTGCTGAGATCGGTGCTTTTGGCCCATACATTCCTGTTGAATACGGTGGTGCAGGCCTTGACCAGATCTCTTACGGATTAATTATGCAGGAACTTGAACGAAGCGACAGCGGTTTGCGCTCAACGGCTTCGGTACAAAGTTCATTGGTGATGTATCCCATTTATAAATACGGAAACGAAGAACAACGCAAAAAATATTTACCAAAACTGGCAACCGGTGAATTTATTGGAAGTTTTGGATTGACCGAACCTGATTTTGGTTCAAATCCCGGTGGTATGGTTACCAATTTTAAAGACAAAGGCGACCATTATTTATTGAACGGAGCAAAAATGTGGATCTCTAATTCACCCATGTGTCACGTTGCGGTTGTTTGGGCTAAAGATGAATCGGGAAGAATTCATGGTTTGATAGTTGAACGTGGTATGGAAGGCTTTACAACACCCGAAACACATGGTAAATTAAGTTTACGCGCATCATCAACCGGAGAATTGGTTTTTGACAATGTAAAAGTGCCGAAAGAGAATTTATTACCTAACAAGTCGGGGCTTGGTGCTCCACTGGGTTGTTTAGACAGTGCCCGTTACGGCATTGCCTGGGGTGCAATTGGTGCCGCTATGGATTGTTATGACAGCGCTTTAAAATATTCGTTGGAACGAATTCAATTTGATGTTCCCATCGGAGCATTTCAATTAACACAAAAAAAACTGGCGGAGATGATCACCGAAATTACCAAAGCACAATTGTTGACCTGGCGTTTGGGTGTTTTGCGTAACGAGGGAAGAGCAACAACTACGCAGATCTCGATGGCGAAAAGAAATAACGTGAATATGGCTTTGCAAATAGCGCGCGAAGCAAGACAAATTCATGGTGCAATGGGAATTACCAATGAATATCCGATCATGCGTCATATGGCGAATCTTGAAAGTGTAATTACCTATGAAGGAACCCACGATGTGCATTTATTGATAACAGGTGCCGATATTACAGGAATACCTGCATTTAAAACCGCACCGTTGCAGAAAAAATAAAAATTGATAAATTATAAATACCTTAAACCCACTTTAACCGGTGGGTTTTTTAGTCATGAAAAGTTTGAATTTATATCTTAAACTTAGTTTAGTGCTATTTATTTTGCACCGATCTCATTCAGTCGGTGCAAAGCAAATTACTTTGTACCAAATGTTGGATTCATCTGCTGCGCAATACGATGCGGGAAATTTTTTGAAAAGCATTGATTGGGCCAATAAAGCAATGATAATTGCCAAAAACAAAAAAGATGAGAGAGGAATGATGTACGCTCATCTTGCTTTGGGAAAAGCGCATTTTTATGAGCAGAGTTACGTTGAGGCCATGAAAAATTATTTTGCAACGGTAAAACTGGCGATCAAAAGAAAAGAAAAACAAATTGAAAGTGAATGCTATAATTACATTGCGACTATTTACTACGCTCAAAACGACACAAAAAAAGCCGAGGAATATTTTAGAAGATCAATAAACACCGATCCTGAAAAAGGGATGTCAAATGGAAAAGCGAATAATTTCGGCTATTTGGCCGGTATTTATTTCAATCTGCAGCAATACGATTCGTCTAAAGCCTATTATGAAAAAGCCATAAAAGCATATCTGACTTTTACCGATTCGGTTAATGTGGTATTGATGAAACAAAATCTGGCAGGTGTTTTTTCCCGACAGGGTAAAATTGGAGAAGCACAAAGTATCCTGGAAGAATGTTTAAGAATAACGCTCAAAACAAAAGATTCGTCTGAGATCGGATATTCCTACTTTAGTATGGGTTTGTTTTTTGCACAAAACAATAAGCATGAAAAAGCTATTCCGCAGCTTAAGTTGGCACTCATTTGTTTTAAAGCCGTAAATGATAATGTATACGTTTCCAATTCCATTTTAGCTTTATCCGATAGTTACTATGAACTAAAAATGTATAAAGACGCTATGGATAATTTTAAAGCATATAAAATTTTTCAGGACAGCACACTAAACATTGACGTTGCTAAAGAATTAACCCGTAAAGAAGTAAGTTTTACACTGGAAAAAAAACAACTGGCCGATAGTTTAAAAAGAGCCGTAACAGAAAAAGAAAATCAAATTCGCACCGATGAAAAATTTAAACGTCAGTCGATATACATTTACGCAGGTGCCGGTGGGCTTCTACTCATGCTTTTTTTAGTCATCGTACTTTTCAGGAATAACCGCATTAAACAAAAAGCCAACAGGGAAATACAATTACAAAAAGAACTGGTTGAAGAAAAGCA
>JAYUZA010000214.1:0-2387 GCA_043752145.1 Flavobacteriales bacterium | reverse complement strand
ACCGCAATAACTGTAACCGCCCCAAAGAGTATATGTTTCAAAATGGATCGTACTTAACCAATCGGTTATAAATCCTATCCCTTCCTTATAGCTTCCCGTTATAATGGGTTCACCAACCGCATCTATGGCCACCCCGTTAGACTGATCCCTTTTTTGTCCTCCCGCCTGCCTGCTCCATTGCCATGTGCCCGTATTATTATACTTCGTTACAAAAATATCTTCGTACCCTATGCTGTTAAAAATGCCGGTCCCATAGGCGTCACTGTATTCATTGAAAACACATTTAAAATGACCGGTTACGAATAAACTACCTGTGTTGTCAATGGCAATATTCTTTGAACTTACAGCACTTGCCGATCCATCGGCTTCTTCCCATAACAGGGTTCCGCTGCTATTATACGAAGCCACAAATATTTTATTGGAATACATATTGGTAAGTGTAACATTGGGCGGACCAAAGAAAATAAGATTTCCTGTAAAATCTCCCGTAATATAAATATTGGAATTTGTATCGGTAACAATTCCCGAAACAACATTTACCAATCCGCCTCCAGCTTTGCGGAACCATTGTTCGTTTCCTGCTGCATCATACTTCACAACAAAAATACAGTTAAACATAGTATTGGCATGCGTAAGATCAAAAGTAATTGTATCGCTAAACTGACCCGTAACATAAATAGCGCCCGTTTTATCGCAGGCAACATCTATTCCCCTATCGGTTGCTTTTGCTGAACCTTTTTTTGCCCATAAAAAATTTCCGGAAGGATCAAGTTTGGTCGTGAAAATATCGACTGTGGAACTTAAGCTTGTAAGCGAAAAAGCGCCAAAAGATGCTGTACCGGAAAATTCTCCCGTTACAATTACGTTTCCGTTATCATCAACGGTGATTCCATTCCCAATATCTGCATTAGCACCACCCGCACTTTTTGCCCATTGCAAAACTCCTGCAGTATTGTATTTAGCAATAAAAATTTCCTGCACTCCGGTCGATGTCAACGTTGTTGTTCCAAAATTTGCGGTTCCAAAAAAATATCCGGTTACATAGGTGTTGCCAAATTTATCGGCTTTGATCGCAAGGCCTCGGTCAGGACCCGTTCCTCCCGCTTTTACCACCCATAAATAATTTCCCGAAACATCGTTTTTAGCTATAAATACATCACTAACACCATAAGAACTTACCGTTATGTCGTAAAACCAAGCCGAACCACTGAAATAACCTGTAGTGTAAGAATTACCGGTTGCATCTGTTGAAATATCCATGCCCTCATCGGTATTTACACTTCCGGCACGCTGCATCCAATAGGTTTGTGCTTCGATTTTTTTTGAAAAAAATACCAGAAACAAAAAACATATGATGCGTGATGCTTTCAAATTTAACTTGTGTTAAGAGCGTGAAAGAGACTTTGTAAATATAGAAAGTTTTTACCGTAAACAACAATCTTAATGCTCCGCTAAACTATTAAATTCGACCGTTCCTTTAAGTTACGAGTTTCTAATTCCTAGTCAGAGATCTACGTAGTCGGAAACTGAGAACCTTTTGTGTCTTTCTGCTGTTGGTGCAAAAATATGCAGATGAAAGTCCCACCTGTCCGAACGGGATTCAATAAAAATATTTTATAGGGCGGGCGGGCAACTCGAAACTCGAAACTAGAAACTTGAAGCTCGAAATTCGAAACTAGTTCTTCCTTCCCTTATTCAAATTCCTCTCAATGTATTTTTGTGAGGGTAATAAAGCTTGTTGAATTCTTTTTGCATAGTGCATTGAGGACAGGATCTCTTTTTGTTTTTCTTCTATCAATAAGTGTTGTTCCTCGCGAATGTGTTTCTCGGTCTCAATTTCCTGTTTTTGTTTTCGTATAAGGCGAAGACGACTGAATACAAAAATTAAAAAACCGGCAACAATAATTATACCGATTATAAGCGATACACGAACAATTCGCTGATGTTTTAATTGTGCCTCACCTTCCTGTACTTTGGCATCGTTAGCAGCTTTTTGTTTGATGTATTGCAAACTATCCTGCAAAGTTCGTTTATCATAATCGCGCTGTAATTGTTGTTTTTCAATTTCAATGGTATTTTGATTCTTTTGTAAACTATCCTTAAGCTCATGAAATAACTCTTGCGTAGCAAAAGCGTTTTTAAAATCACCCGAGTTATGGTATGCCATTGAAAGTACTCGCAATGCGCGAACCTGAGTACTTAAGTAGCCCTTACCCTGCACAGCCAAAAGTGCTTTTTTTGTGTATTCAATGGTTTTCGCATAATTTTTACGCATTTCACTTAAAGAAGCCAAACCAATATACACGCTTGCTTCACCTTCAGGATTTCCAATTTCAATATTAAGATCCTTCGCTTGGTTGTATTCCACTTCAGCAAGATCAATGCTG
>JAYUZA010000213.1:0-2389 GCA_043752145.1 Flavobacteriales bacterium | reverse complement strand
ATCGGCCTGACATAATTCTTCAAAATTAGCCTTTTGAATATTTTCGAAACTTTTAAAATGACGCGCTAATTTTTTTGCAACCGTTTCACCCACATAACGAATTCCCAAGGCGAATAAAACACTTTCAAAGGGAATTTCCTTTGACGTTGAAATTCCCGCCAATAAATTATTGACCGATTTTTCGGCCATGCGTTCCAAGGGCAATAATTGTTCTTTTTTAAGATCGTAAATATCGGCATAGGTTTTTATGAGTCCCGCGTCAAACAATTGTTCTACGGTTTCTTCTCCTAAACCTTCAATATCCATAGCTCTGCGCGAAGTGAAATGCGAAATTTTACCTTTTAGCTGAACCGCACATTCCCACTCGTTGGGACAGTAGTGAATAGCTTCACCTTCCTTGCGAACCAATGGTGTATTACACTCCGGACATTTGTCAAGGTAAATATGTTTAACTGAATTGTCGGGACGTTTTGTAAGATCAACCGAAATAACTTTTGGAATGATCTCTCCACCCTTTTCCACAAAAACAGTGTCTCCTACCCGGATATCTAATTTTTCGATTTGATCGGCATTGTGCAGCGATGCGCGCTTCACTGTTGTTCCGGCTAACAAAACTGGTTTAAGATTGGCCACAGGCGTTATAGCGCCTGTACGACCCACCTGGTACGCGATGTTCTCAACTGTTGTAAAAACCGTTTCGGCTTTGAATTTATAGGCAATGGCCCACCGTGGCGATTTGGATGTAAATCCCAATTCGTCCTGTTGATTATACGAATTAACTTTTATAACAATGCCATCAATATCAAATTCAAGTTTCTTACGCTCATCGTCCCAATAATTAATAAAATCAATTATTTCGTCAATGGAACCGCATTTCTTAATGAACTGTTTATTTGCATCGGGAATTTTAAATCCCCATTTACCACAGGTCGTTACGCTCTCAAAATGGGTCTTGAACGGATTTTTATCGGTATAAAAACCATACAAGAATGAATCGAGTCCGCGGGAAGCGACCTTTGCAGAATCCTGTTGCTTTAAAGTTCCTGCTGCTGTGTTTCGAGGATTTGCGTAAAGTGGTTCACCGGCTTCTTCACGCTCTTTGTTCATTTTGGCAAAACTTTTGTGTGGTAAAATAATTTCACCGCGAATTTCAAATTCATTGGGAAAATCATCACCAATTAAGTTTAGCGGAATACTTTTAATCGTTCTGATATTTGGCGTGATCTCTTCGCCTTCATCACCATCACCACGGGTTACCGCTCTAACCAATTCTCCATCAACGTAGGTAATACCAATGGCAACACCATCATATTTTAATTCGCAAACATATTCCAGTGTACCTTCCGATAATTTTTTGAGGCGATTCTCCCAGTCAATAATATCATCCTTTGAATATGAATTGTCCAATGACAACATTGGATACTTGTGCTTGCCGGTCTTGAAATTTTTTGTGATGTCGCCTCCTACCCTTTTGGTTGGTGAATTGGGTGATGCCAATGCAGTAAATTCACTTTCCAACTGCTGCAGTTTTTTCAGTAATTGATCAAAATCATAATCAGAAATTGTTGGTTGAGCCTTTACGTAGTAAAGATGATTGTGATGATTTAATTCATCGGTTAACTTTTGAATTTCTTTTTTTGCTTCCTGTTCGCTCATCTTATTGCCTTGATAATTCTGTTCTTTTCATTGATGTCTTTGATCAATTCAACTTCGTTAAAATTATGATTTTTCATCAAATCCAACATCTCTTTACCCTTGTGTTCATTAATTTCGTAATACAATTGTCCTCCCTCGTTCAGGTACTTGGTTGCCAGTTCGTTTATACGTCTGTAAAAAATAAGGGCATCCTGTTCATCGGCAAATAAAGCGCTGTGCGGTTCAAAATTCAAGACATTTGGATTTAATAATTTCTTTTCATCAAATGTTATGTAAGGCGGATTTGATACAATAATATCGAACTTTCCATGCTTTTTAAAAAAGGCTTCGGTATACGATTCGTTCAACACATCAACCATTTGGAATTGTACCGAAACGCTGTGCAAGTCCGCATTAATTACTGCAACATCTAAAGCATCCTTTGAAATATCGATGGCAAATACCTTCCAATACGGTTTATGATGCGCAATGGTCACCGGAATACAACCACTACCTGTTCCAATATCAAGAATGCGAATGGACTTGTCAAAATCGTAGGGTTTTAAAATGATGTTTACCAATTCTTCGGTCTCGGGACGGGGAATTAAAACCCTGTCATCAACAAAAAAAGGCAAATTATAAAACCAGGCTTCGTTCAAAATATATTGCAAGGGTCGTCCTGTTTTTAATTCAAGAATAACTTTATCGAGATACGAAATTTCGTCTTTCGATAATTCGGTTTCGCCTTCCACTT
>JAYUZA010000212.1:0-2389 GCA_043752145.1 Flavobacteriales bacterium | reverse complement strand
CAAAAACATTGTATGCGACATGATAGCAGGCGAATTTTACATGGGTTTAAAAAAATACAAGGAAGCCCTTGCCGCCTTTAAACAAGTATTGGCCGAAGACCCCAAAAACGAATATGCCGAAGAAGAAGTAGAGGAATTAGAAGAGGAAATGAAAGATATGGAGAAGAAAAACCTGCCTGCCGGCAAGGCAAAGAAAAAGTAAACCATGAAAAAAAATATTTATACTTTGTGTGTTGTCCTAAACCTTGCTTTTATTGCGTGTACTCCTCCTTCACCGGAGAAAGTGGCAAATGAGCCCAAACACAACTTTACATACAGCGTCCTCACCTATAACCAAATTGATTACCAAAACAACGTTTTGAGTGAACGCATAGGTGAACATGTAAGTAAAATGGAAAATTTAACGCAAGCCAATTTCCAAAAAGGAAAATTTTATTCCATTCGTACAAAACAACAGCTTATAATCAATCACACCAAGGAAACGCTTAACAACCTTACATCATCTATGAAGCGTTTGTTAAGATCAACCAAAACAGGTTTTATTTTTGATACCATTGTTGGCGGTCCTAATGTTTTAACCCTTATGTTGGGCAGTACCGGTCTTGATGCCATGCTCACATTTAAAGAGGGTGAAATTTGTTTAAATCACCTCGAAATGTTGGCTAACAATATTACACACATAGTTTATTTGAATGATAATACGCCAAGCTATCTGGGCACGTATACAAGACCTTCAACCTACAGCGATTTTGAGGAAATGGATCTTACCGGGGTTGATAAAGCAAAAAGGGAACAAACTTTGTTCCTTTTAAAAACATTACTTGTTCCTAAAGAGTATGAAGACGGCTCTTCCTTTTCGTTCACGCTATTCTCAAACCAAACAGCACTTACCATAATGGAAAACCTCAATTTATTAAAGAACCGTGTATTATTAGCCTGTGAAAATTCGTTGACTGAGTTGGAGAAGGAAGCTGAACTTTAATATTGATAAAATGCTCATTGTTCTCATTTATATTATTGCACTTTTTATTTCGGTTCATTATATAACCGCCAATATTGATTTAAGTAAGGCGCAAAAGCGAATGAATATTTATATCAGCCTTTTTTTTCCAATTTGGGGAATATTGTTGAAATTAGGTTCTTCAGGTCCGGCTAAAGGCTCACACCATTACACAACTAAAAAATCCTATAACGATGAAACAACGTACGATGAAACAACCAACGATGATGTTATAAGAAGTATGAATGATGATTATCCCGCATCTCCGGGCTCAGATGCTAATACAAATGACTTTAACTAAAAGACTCAGCAACATGATAAACATAAGTAATGCCAGACTCAAAAAAATGTCCATACACTACGTAGGGAACAAGCAAAATGAAGAAGAACTTACCATATCCAAAAAACAAGTGAGCGTTGACAAATCGTTTTTACTTATACTGGAAGCCAATTTACTTGCGCGTTTTGTAACCGCTAACGAAGAATATAAATTCACCCATGCTTCAGCGCTTAAATTTAACGAGTGTTACGTAAGCCTACAGGAATTGTTTGCCGGTGAAACCCCTTTCCACAAGTGTTCGCAAATTCTGGCAAAGCAATTGTTTGAAAAAAGCATGCATCCCAAAATAAAAGGTGGCGAATTGTACGTGTGTGAATTTTCGGACATAGAACTCGATGGAAAAGTAATGGATGCTATCGGTATTTTTAAAACCGAAGAAAAAAACGGTTTTTACGAAGTAGAACGCAATGAAGAAAGTTTTTTACTTAAGTATACCAATGGAATTGAACTCAGCAAATTCTCTAAAGGCTGTTTAATTTTTAATACGCATGAAAAACAAGGCTACAAAGCATTTATGATCGACAATGCCGGCAAGGGTGAGGAAGCGCAATACTGGCGCGATGATTTTTTAGGCCTTGCACAGGTCTCCAACGAATTTCATCAAACAAGCCAGGTTATGGCCATGACCAAAACCTATGTTACCAAACAAATGAGCGAAGAGTTTGAAGTATCAAAAACGGATAAGATCGACTTACTCAACCGCTCGGCCGATTATTTTAAAGTGAACCCTGTGTTTGACAAAAAGGAATTTGAAAAAGACGTATTGCAGGATCCGGGCATTATCAAATCGTTCAGGAAATACGATGAGCATTACCAGCAGGAAAATGATATTAATATCCCCGATAGTTTTGAAATGTCGACTGCAGCCGTAAAAAAGCAAAGCAAGATCTTTAAAAGCGTGTTAAAACTCGATTATAATTTTCATGTATACATTCATGGCGACAGAGAA
Source organism: Flavobacteriales bacterium (assembly GCA_043752145.1). GTDB lineage: Bacteria > Bacteroidota > Bacteroidia > Flavobacteriales_D > UBA2798 > DASPJQ01. Next base: position 100 of record JAYUZA010000212.1, on the reverse strand, counting down.
ATGATAGAACAGGGAGCGGATAAGGATGGTCGCAAGTACTACAAGATCTATTTTGACAAAGAGCGCTAGTTCGAAAGGCTTTCCTCCTATTTACTCTTAC
>JAYUZA010000211.1:0-6298 GCA_043752145.1 Flavobacteriales bacterium | reverse complement strand
TTTCAGTTCTAATTCCTGCTTCTTCATTCTAACTTTGTTTATTCTTTTCAATAAGTAACATCTCCATTCTGACTTCTAAAATCTTACTTCTTACTTTTATAATCTTTCTATTTGTAAAACCTCAATATTAGCGCTTTTTAAAAAATCAATACCAGATGTGTCTTTATAACCATCACGATAAACAACACGTGTAATTCCTGCCTGCAATATTAATTTGCTACACTCTTTGCAAGGCGAAAGCGTAATGTATAACGTAGCATCTTTTGAACTGTTGGTAGATTTAGAGATCTTTAACAAGGCATTGGCTTCGGCATGTAAAACATACCATTGTGTAATACCATTGGGGTCTTCGCAGTCATTTGGAAAACCCGAAGGCGTTCCATTGTAACCATCCGAAATGATCATTCCGTTCTTGACAATGAGCGAGCCTACTTTTTTTCGGGTGCAGTGCGAAAGCTGTGCCCATTCACTTGCCATTTTCAAATAAGCTACATCGTACCGTAATTGCTTGGGATTATCCACTTTTTATTTATTGAATAAGTTCAGCAAAGTAACTAAAAAATAAGGAGGGCAGGGGAGGTAATTGGCTAAAAATAACAATTGAAGAATTCGCCAAACGGCTTGATCTTAGCGTTTGTCTCTAAACTTTTTGAGATTACAGTAGGTATCGTCCAAAGCACAGGCTTGTTCAAGGTGTTCAACCGATTTTTCCATTAATTCGGAGGGCACGATGGCTTTACCGAATAAGGCGAGTTTTTCGGGTGTTGAATATATATTGCTGTAATCCACCAGGAAGTTATTGTATAAGGCACCAAGGGCGTAATGTGCTTTTCCCGACTCATGATGCTTAAGGGCTTTTTCAAGCAAATAATGTGAGGTATAAAATATACTTAATACTTCTTCACCGGTTGCGCCTGCCGGAAAATCATCGTTGAACGCTGCGGCAATGTAAACATTCGCAATATCTGGAGCAGTTTCGGTATAAACTGAATTGATACTAGCCGCAATGGTCATTAAACTGTCAACTTCACTCACTTTGTTCACATATTCATACGACATGATGGAAGAAGATTTCAATAAATAAACACAATGATTGTAATAGGCGGTAAACAAACTTTTTGAAATGTGTACCTGATCAGGATAAAGTTCTTCTTTTAAGCGATAAAACATTACACGTGTATTGAGGAACAAATTGTTGGTGTTTGATCCCGTTAGCGTGTCATAGTCAAGGTTGAAATTTAATTTAATAAATTGCGGATACCATTTATTCAATTCATCCCAACCTTCTTTTGGCGCAATGTAAACTTTGGTCCATATGTATTTTTGGTAATTGTAAAAATTAAAATAAGCGTTCTCGATCTTTTGCGGATACGAGGCCTTTAATTTTTGAAATTGTTGTTGAATGCATTCCTGGTTGGTAGAAACACATGAAGCAAAATCTTCGGATTTCAAAAGCACTTCGTCAAAAACAGGATTTAAATTATTTTGAATGGTAACAAGGATCTGATTTTTGTAAAGGGTAACGTTTTGCTTGGCTGCCGAATTTAAAATTTCATCTGCAAGGTTTTGGAACACCACATTGCGGTATTCGTAATGCTTGGGAATATCGGTTTTAACGGCTTTTGCCTCCCGTGAAAACGGGATGCCCAATGCTAATAATATGATAACTAATTTGGTTGCCACCTTTTTGTTTACTAAAATTAGGTAAAATGGTTGCGTTTAATTTGTTGATTTGACGAAACATCAAAATAACATGATGAAAAAGGGGCTATAAGCCCCTGATTGTGAATTAATATAGAGAGGGTGCCGGTCCTACTTATCAGCCGAACCTACAGTTTCTTTTTTGCCTGAATTGGAGAAATACACTTTGGTAAAATCACGGTATTCCATTGCGTTTATTGGCAAATTGCGCACGTTACGTTGCAGTAAACGAATAAAATTGTCGTAATAGATGGGCATTATTACCGCATCGTCAATAAGCATTTGATCGATCTTTGCATATAACGCGTTGCGTTTAGTCTCATCAATTTCTACCAATGCGCTTTGTAATAAAGTGTCGTAAGCCGCGCTTACATAACGCGATGAGTTAGGGAATGCACGCGCATTTGGATCGGTAGGAACGCTGGTGCTTTCAAACATGGAAAGGAAGTTCTCAGGGTCAGGATAATCAGCTATCCATGAAATTCTCCAGAAATTACTTTTGCCATTCTCATATCGGTTAAGATGCTCTGGTAAAGGTAAAATATCCATGTGAACGGTTACTCCTAAATTCTCGCGCAACATATTTTGAATGGCTTCGGCAACCACTTTGTTGGTACTTCCTCCACTGTTCAACTGTAAAGTAACTTCAGGAAAACCACGTCCGTTTGGATAGCCCGCTTCCGATAATAATCTTTTTGCTTTTGCAACATCATAGGTGAACCCCTTTACATCTTGATAGTTTGAATATCCCGGAAAAGGCGGAACAAAACCATATTCGGCCGGCTCACCTTCACCCTGCAATACGAACTCACAAATTTTTGCACGGTCAATAGCATAGTTAAATGCCTGACGAACACGTTTGTCTTTGAACATTTCAGACGTATGCAGGAAACCATAATACTGGGTACTCAATGAGTTTACCGACTGCAATTCAAAATCAATATTACCACCACTTTTAGCTTGATCAAAATTGGTAAGGATATTCGGAATTTCATCAACAGGTAATTTCCACACCATATCAAGTGAGCGTTTACGGAATTCCATTAATTCGGTTTTCTTCTCTTTGATGAAGGTGATCTTTACTCCGTTCAAATACGGTAATTTATTTCCATATTCATCTTTCATCCAGTAATTATCGTTACGCGATAAGATCACATAACCTTCTTTGATAACTTTAACAACAAACGGACCTGTGCCAACGCATTTGGTACGCATATCGTCACCATATTTTTTTACCGCCTCTTCAGGATAAATAAAGCATGCCGGATGCGCCAGTAACTTGACGAATCCTGCAAAAGAATAATTCAAATGGATCTCCACCGTGTAATCATCAATAACCTTAATACCGGCAACACCACCTTTAAGGGGTTGCTTTTTTTCGGTACTGGTAAAGTATTCAGGTGCACCTTTCACGCGTTTTTGAAATAAATAATATAATTGGTTTGTTCCACTGAAAGAACACAAACGGTCAAAACAATATTTGAAATCTTTTGCTTTTACTTCACGTCCCTTACCGCCTTTGAAACATTCATCGTTATGAAAAAATGCACCTTTGCGAATTTTTAAAGTGAAAACAGTTGCTTCGGTATTGGCCGTTACTTCTTCACATAGACCGGGAACGGTATTCAACGTGGCAGGATCAAATTTCAAAGGACCTTCATAAATTTGAGTTGCTACACGATATGAAGGTGCGTCAATTATACTAAGAGGGTAAAGACTTTTGAAATCTTCAAATTCGTTTACTTTGAAAACGCCACCGTATTGAACCGGACCTTTGGCTACACGTTTTTCAAGGTTTGCATTTTCATCTGGATTTTTTTCTCCACCACATGAGCCAAAAAATACGGCCAGTGCCAACAAATAAATTGATCTTTTCATCTTAATGCGAAATTGAACTTTAACTAGGTTAGCTACAAATATAATTAAATCTATTAACGACCATAAAATTTTACATTAAAGGTGAATAAATTCACATTTAATCGAGTTTAAGAACGGCCATAAAAGCTTGTTGAGGTATTTCAACTTTGCCTACCTGTCTCATCCGCTTTTTACCCTCTTTTTGCTTTTCCAAAAGCTTACGTTTACGGGATATATCTCCTCCGTAACACTTGGCTGTTACGTCTTTTCTTAGAGCCTTAATGGTTTCACGGGCAATTATCTTGGCCCCTAAGGCGGCTTGTATTGGAATCTCAAACTGTTGGCGGGGAATCAATTCTTTTAATTTTTCACACATTTTCTTACCCAGGTCGTAAGCACTGTTTCGGTGAATAAGGGCCGAAAGTGCATCAACCTGCTCGCCATTCAATAGAATATCCATTTTTACCAGGTCGCTGGCCTTATAGCCGATCGGGTAATAATCAAATGATGCATATCCCTTTGAAATGGTTTTAAGTTTATCGTAAAAATTAAAGATCACCTCACCCAAAGGCATTTCAAATACCATTTCAACCCTGTCGGTTGTAAGGTAATTTTGGGATATCAACATTCCACGTTTATTAATACACAGGGTCATTACACCACCGGTAAACTCCGATTTTGTAATAATTGTTCCCTTGATATATGGCTCTTCAACTTTTTCGAGTCTTGCCGGATCGGGTAATTCACTTGGATTATTTACCAACGTTACAATGCCCTTTGGTTCGTAAGCGATGTACGATACGTTGGGTACTGTGGTAATAATGGTCATATTGTATTCGCGTTCCAAACGTTCCTGCACAATTTCCATATGCAACAAACCTAAGAAACCGCAACGAAATCCGAATCCCAATGCGGCCGAAGATTCAGGCTCAAATACCAATGAAGCATCGTTCAACTGCAGTTTTTCCATCGATGCACGCAATTCTTCGTAATCATCAGTATCAACCGGATAAATACCTGCAAATACCATTGGTTTTACATCTTCAAAACCTTTAATAGCCTCGGCACACGGGTTGGCTACATGCGTAATGGTATCACCAACTTTTACTTCTTTTGCATTTTTTATTCCTGAAATAATATAACCAACATCGCCTGTAGAAATTTCATTCTTGGGAAGAAGATCGAGTTTTAATACACCCACTTCATCGGCCCCGTATTCTTTGCCGGTATTGAAAAATTTTACTTTATCGTGTTTCGCGATACGGCCGTTCACCACTTTGAAATAGGCAATAATACCTCTGAAAGAATTGAATTCCGAATCAAAGATCAATGCCTGCAAAGGCGCATTTGGGTCACCGACAGGAGCAGGAATTTGTTCCACAATTGCTTCCAATATTTTATCAACGCCAAATCCGGTTTTACCGCTTGAGGGCAAAATTTCTTCACGTTTGCAACCCACCAGATCAACGATCTGATCTTTTACCTCCTCGGGCATAGCACTTGGAAGGTCCATTTTATTCAGAATAGGAATGATGGTAAGATCGCTACCTATGGCCAAATACAAATTTGAAATGGTTTGTGCCTGAATACCCTGCGTAGCATCAACAATTAACAAAGCACCTTCACAGGCGGCAATGGAACGCGAAACTTCATACGAAAAATCAACGTGGCCCGGAGTGTCAATAAGGTTTAAAATATACTTTTCGCCTTTGTATACATAGTCCATTTGAATGGCGTGACTCTTAATGGTAATGCCTCGCTCACGTTCAAGGTCCATATCATCAAGCGTTTGGGCGGTTAATTGCCTGTCGCTAATAGTATTGGTCAATTGTAAAAGCCTGTCGGCAAGGGTACTTTTTCCGTGATCAATATGGGCTATAATGCAAAAATTGCGAATGTTTTTCATCTGTTTTTTGACTTACTCTATCGTGTTATATTCGTAAGAGGTTGCGAAAATAACGAAATTTAAGGTAATAAAAGGGGATATTCTTCAATATCGATTCTTCAAATGACTTCCAAGAAAGGAAAATCACTATTTTCGCACCCATTATAAATTATCAATGAAGGTTATACAACATTTAAAAGAGTCGAAAAAGACCCTTTTCTCGATCGAAATTTTACCTCCTTTAAAGGGTAAAAGTATTCAAAGCATTTATGATGGCATTGATCCCTTGCTGGAATTCAATCCCTCTTTTATTGACGTTACCTACCACCGCGAAGAATATATTTACAAAAAGCGTTCAAGCGGTTATTTGGAAAAAGTGAGCATTCGTAAGCGTCCGGGTACCGTTGGTATTTGTGCCGCTATCATGAATAAATATAAAATTGATACGGTGCCGCACATTATTTGTGGCGGATTTACTAAACAGGAAACCGAAAACGCATTAATTGATCTTCAGTTTTTAGGTATTGATAATGTTTTGGCTTTGCGTGGCGATGCCATTAAAACCGAAAGTAGTTTTGTTCCCGATCCCGATGGAAATGCCTTTGGACTTGATCTTGTAAAACAAGTGAACGCCATGAATCAGGGTAAGTACATGGAAGAAGATGTGAAGGACATGGAACCAACCAATTTTTGCATTGGCGTTGCCGGTTATCCTGAAAAACATTTTGAATCACCCAATTTAAAGAACGATCTTAAATTTTTAAAAGCAAAAGTTGATGCCGGTGCCGAATATGTGGTGACACAGATGTTCTTTAACAATGAAAAATATTTTGAATTTGTAGAGCGTTGCAAGGC
>JAYUZA010000210.1:0-2400 GCA_043752145.1 Flavobacteriales bacterium | reverse complement strand
TTAAGATAGTAGTAATATCCCACGGATTAATCCGTGGGTTTTAGAGACTTTGCAAATTCAATAAGATCCTTTGAAAATTTATTCCAGGATAATTCTTCCTTTAACAGCTCAATTTGAGCCGAAAAGTTAACCCCCGACCTGTTTTCGAAAAAAGCAATTATTGCTTCGGTAATTTTTTCAGGACTGTTTTCTTTAACGATCAATCCGGTTTTTTCGTGCTTAATGGTTTCTTCCAAACCGCCAACATTGGTGGCAATTACAGGAACATTGAAATGATAGGATATAGCGGTAATACCACTTTGCGTAGCTGTTCGGTAGGGGAGAACCACCACATCGGCACCCGAAAAGAAATCGGTTACTCGATCATCATCAATGTATTCAATGAAGGTTTTTATGTTTTGTTTGTTTAATACCGCTGCTATCTCGTCTTCGTATTTTTTAAAATTTCCATAAGCTTCGCCTGCTATGATCAGTTGATATGAGTCGTCTAATTTTCCAAAAGCTTTTATTAAATTATCCAATCCTTTATAGTCGCGAATGATGCCGAAAAATAAAATTGTTTTTTTGGTTGGGTCAAGGCCCAGTTTTTCCTGCGCTTCTTTCTTGTTTAATTTTGTTCCAAAGTGGTTGTACAGCGGATGAGGTCGTAAAATTACTTTAGCATTGGGGTTGAAACTCAACAGATCGTTCTTCACCGACTCGGTCATGGCTAAAAAACCATGATTATGCTTAATGTAATATTTGGTGAAAGACTTATCGAAAAAGCGTTTTTCATGTGGAATTACATTGTCAAGAATGGAAACAACGGTTGAACCGTTTTTCATGGCACGTTTGTTCACATAACCTAACGAAGGACCAAAAAACGACATCCATAAACGGGAAATTAAAATATCGGGTTTTTCCTTTTTAATAAGCCTTGATGTTTTAGCCCATGAAAACGGATTGATGGAATCTAAACAACGAACACTTTCAATTTTATCGGCAATATCTTTATCGGTTACGTATTGTGTTTTGCCGGGGAATAAGAAATTGGGGTATTGCCGTTTAAAATTAAAGGCTTTTACTTCATGCTCTTTTTGCATTTCACGATACAAATTGGCATTGAACTGGGCAATACCTCCTCTGTATGGATAAAATGTAGATAAAAAAGCGATCTTCATATAGGATAGTGTTTTATGACAACCAGTCAATTCCCTTTTTCAAATGATCGAGGGTAAATTTTTCGGGAGAATTAATTTCAGGTTTAAAATTATATTTCCATCCCGCAACTTCGGGTAAACTCATTAAAATGGATTCAATTCGCCCACCGGTTTGTAAACCGAACTTTGTACCGCGATCGTAAACCAAATTAAATTCAACGTAACGGCCGCGTCTTAACAATTGCCATTGTTTATTTTCTTCGGTAAACGGTTTGCGTAGATTGGCTAAGGCTTGTTCTTCGTAAGCCGGGAAAAAACTCATACCTACGGCACATACAAATTCAAACACTTGTTGCCATGTTTGACTGGGTTTAGGTGTAAGATGATCGAAAAATATTCCTCCAATACCCCTGGTTTCTTTACGATGGGTGATAAAAAAATAATCATCGGCCCAGGTTTTAAAAGCTGCATAATAATCGGCATGATGCTTATCACAAACTTTTTTTAAATGTGTGTGGAATTTTTTCCCCAAGCCCTTATCTACATAATGTGGTGTGAGATCAATGCCCCCGCCAAACCATTTTTTTCCGCCTTCGGTCTCAAAATAACGTATGTTCATATGAATGATGGGAACCATGGGATTGTTTGGATGAAGCACGATGGAAACACCTGTAGCGAAAAATGTTTTAGCATCGGGGCCAAATTCTTTTTTCAAAACTTCGGGTAAGGTTCCGGCAACTTCCGAGAAGTTTACCCCACCTTTTTCCAATAAACTTCCATTTTGAATTACTTTACTTAATCCACCACCGGTTTCTTCGTGTCGCCAGTCATCGGCCGAAAAAACGGCTTTTCCATCTAATTTTTCAAGATCGGAACAAATGGAAGCCTGAATTTTTTTAAATGCAGCGGCAATTTGTTCACGTGTTGGATCAGTCATTTTTTTGTGGAATAAGTTTATAGTTTTCGTATTTGAGAATATAAACGTTCTTATTTAGACAACCACTGGTTTCGTTCATTTTCACGAAAGCAAAACGTGTTTGGTTCATTGTAATGTCAAATTGCTGTACGGTATTGGCAAAATCCAAACCATACTGTGTATAGCCTGCCATCCAGAACCAGGTGAGATCAAATCCCATCATGGCGTATTTATCGGGATCGGTTTTATAACGGTTCCTGAACGCACGCGTTAATTGTTGTGTTTGTAGTGTATCAAAATCAACAAAGGTTGGAGCCGGGACGTGCACATTTGATTTTAATTTAT
>JAYUZA010000209.1:0-2406 GCA_043752145.1 Flavobacteriales bacterium | reverse complement strand
TAGCGATCAATAAATTTATAAGGATGAATATACTCTTCATATTCGTGACAATTAAAAATTATATAAATAATGTTCTTTCGGATATTTTACCGAATACGAAATGGGAATTTCAATTTTTTGTCCCGCAGCAATGGTTTTGCGCCAGGTTAAAAATCCGCTTAAAGGATCCATTGTAGCTTCATTCTTATCAATTTCGATGTTCACGTCTTGTGTAGTGGAGATGGGAACCTGATCTAAAATTTCGATCACAACGGGCTTATCTTTTTTATTCATGATCTTGATCGTAAATCCTTTTCCACGTTTAACACTGCTACCGCTATTGCTGGTAAATGTTTTTTCGGTTATGGTCTCATATTCGACCGAAAACGATTTGTCTTGTCCCAACGATAATTCCAGTGAATCCTGAACGGTTTGCGTATTTAAAAATACATTTCCAACATAGGTCCCGTTATTAAACACGTTGGCCGTTCCGGGATAATAGTTAAGCGTATCCCAACCGGTAATAATGGCCATTAGAAAAACAGCTTTTTCTACTTTGGGAACAGTTTTATATTTGAAAAAGGCCGAAACCAATTTACGGTTTATTTCAATGCGTGTATCTTTAGCATTGGAAGGAATTGAATAAGGTGTTGCGATTTTATGTTCGGTTCCGGGTCCTTTGGCAGTGCTTGAGCTTGTTGTATTAGGTGTATTCCAGGCAAAGGAATTAATCTTACCGTTAATATTGTTGTTGACACTAACCGAATCCATCATCACCCATTGCTGTTTGTATTGGCTATAGGCGTTTGATTGATTCTGGTATTGGTAATTATAATTTTGTCCGAGCTCCAGTGTTTGTGGATTAACATCGGGCGCATTGATGTTGAACTGAGGGTCCAATGTTGAGAGCGTTATATCAACGTTTTTCCAATTGAATCCGGTTTTTTGCCACATGGTTGCATGGCTTGTAATTTCCAATTGTTCGGTAGTACCGTTATTGCGTATATCGTATAAAGGATTCCATCCCGCATCGGGCGAATAGTATTCAATGGAGAAATTTGCTTTTCCTCCTTGTTTGGCACGAACGGTCACCAGTAATTCGCTGAACGTTTTTGCTTTTCCGCTGATTAATTTATTGTACTCAAGCCAAAATTTATTTTTTCGTTCATTGCAAATCTCTAATTGTTTCTCAAGTGCAAGTGTTTTAATATTTATCTCATTAAGTTTCTCACGATAAAAATCCAGTAAGTCGGTTAGATCCTCGGCTTCCATTCCTGCTGTTTCGCCTTTCACCACTTTATTGGATAAGATCATTTGTCGAGTACCAAGCAAACTGTTGTAAACACCGGTTTTTAAATTTACCTGGTCGGTATAATGTTCTATGGAATCTTTTACCGATCTTATTTCAGGATTATTTTCTTCGGTCGAAGAAATATAATTGAGACGGTGATTGATGGATACAATTTGTACAAAATCACTGGCGCCTAAGCGAAGTGTTGAAGGATTGAGGCGCTGCGGTAAATTGGTAAACAAAATTTGTTGTTCGCCATTTACGACCTGTGTATTTGCGGCACGTGTTTCTTTAACACCACGCAAATAAATGGTAACAGCTTCCGTGTTGGACTCAACTTCTTTGGGCTCGGCCAATTGACCAAATCCCAGGGTTGGTATCAACATCGCCAAAGTACCCGATAAAATAAGTTTGTTCATTGTGATAGGTTATGTGTGAAAATTAAATCTTTTTTTCAAGGCTTGGCATACTGTTTATTAACAGTTGTGCCAATCAGTTAGCCATAAGACATAAAAAAACCCCTGTTAACAGGGGTTTTTAAATTTTATAAGAGTAAAAAAACTATTTTGATTTTTTATCTACCTCAACTTTTATTTCAGCACCATTTTCGCCTTCACCAAGTTTTTTAATGATCACTTCTTTCACAACGTCACCACCTTCACATTTCATCTCACAATGTTTGCCTTTCATTTTCATGTGAAAGGAACCGCGTTCGCCCTCGCAACCGCCACCCGTTCCGCATTCGCCATGTGAGTTATTCATCATCGAACAACCACCATGTCCACCCATCATTTCTGAGCAATGTCCCATTCCTCCGCCTTTCATCATCGGGCACGACATTTCGCTTCTACAATTTCTTTTTCCATGGCCACAAGCTTTGTGACAACACATTAAAATACCTGCCGTGATCCCAAAAACAAATACAAGAATACCAAATGTGGTAGCCACCGTTGAGGCAATTACATAGGTTCGGCCAAGTTGTTCTTTTTTTGCTTTTGCAAGCATAAATAATCCTGCCAGAACAACCAACATGGCCAGCAATAATACGGGAATAATAATGATCATAGTTTTTAGTTTAAGGGGTTTAGGCAAATATACACTTTTAGGGCGATAATTATGCGATTCATAAGTGTTTA
>JAYUZA010000208.1:0-6334 GCA_043752145.1 Flavobacteriales bacterium | reverse complement strand
AAACAAGAAAGAATTACCCGACTTTGAAAAAACAATTGAAGCATATCCGAAAAAAGATCACACATATTATTGCTATCTGGCAGCCCGCAATAGCTTACGATCTAATTACACTTCAAATCTATCGTTGAAACTAAAGTTCTTCAAAAGCTGTAAAACCAACCTGGAAAAAAGTTTTGCCATAAAAGAAAGTTTTGATGCTCACTTTATACGCTTCGCTGTACAAAGCAACGTTCCTGATATGTTGAAATATAAAAACAAAATTACAGAGGATAAGAAGTATCTCCTTACAAAACTCAAAACAATTCCCACTTCAGAATTCAAACAACAGGTCATAACATTTTTAAGCAAAAGTAAAGTGTTGGATAAAACCGAAAAAGCGCAATTGGATAAATTATGAGCGAGCAGGTAATTTTAGTTGATGTAAACGATGTTCAAATTGATGTAGCCGAAAAAATGGAAGCGCATGAAAAAGGCTTGCTTCACAGAGCTTTTTCAATTTTCATTTTTAATGACTCGGGTGAAATGCTTATTCATCAGCGTGCTGATGAAAAATATCATTCAGGAGGTTTATGGACCAATGCCTGTTGCGGACATCCACGTCCCAATGAAAAAACACAAGATGCGGCTAAAAGACGCCTCACGGAGGAAATGGGAGTTGATTGCCTGTTGGAATATAAATTTTTATTTACATATAAAGTGGTGCTTGATCATGGTTTAACCGAGCACGAAATAGATCATGTTTTTATTGGCAGATTCAACGGAACTCCAAATCCAAATCCCAATGAGGTTATGGCTTATAAATGGTTAAGTCTTAATGAGGTCAAAGATGCAGTGCGTTTAACTCCCGAAGTCTTTACCGAATGGTTTAAAATTTGTTTGAATGAGGTTATTTCAAAAACCGATTTACTTTGAAAAAAGAAATATCCGTTTTCTGGCACAGGCGCGATCTGCGAAATTTTGACAATGCCGGACTTTTTCATGCCTTAAAACAAAACAAGAACGTACTTCCGCTTTTTATTTTTGATACCGATATTCTGAATGATCTGGAAGATAAAAAAGATGCCCGCGTAAATTTTATTTATAAAGAGATCGTACATTTAAAAGCATCATACGAAAAACTAGATTCTTCATTACTGGTAAAATTTGGAAAACCCATTGACATTTGGAAAGAACTTGTGAATGAATTTAATCTTCGTGCCGTTTATTCCAATCGGGATTATGAGCCCTATGCACAGAACCGTGATAAACTTGTTTACGAACTCCTTAAATCAAAAAAAATTGAATTCCAAGGTTATAAAGATCATGTAATATTTGAAAAAAATGAGGTCGTTAAAAATGACAGGACCCCATACACTGTTTATACGCCTTATTCAAAAATTTGGCTGGCAAAAATTAGTGCGTTCTATTTAAGTTCCTATCCTGTCAGCAAATATCATTCTTCTCTATTTAAAACCAAACCGCTTGAGCTCCCTACCCTCAAAGAAATTGGATTTAAAAAAAATGAAATGAATTTTCCTGCCAGAAAATCTCCCCTTGAGATCATTAAAAAATATCACTTATCACGTGACATTCCTTCTGTCAACGGAACATCACAATTAAGCATTCATTTACGTTTCGGAACCATCAGCATTCGGGAACTTGCGCGTGAAGCGAAAAAATTAAATGTGAAGTTCTTAAATGAACTTATTTGGCGCGATTTCTATCAATGCATTTTATTTCATTTTCCACATACTGTACATGCATGTTTTAAACCAAAATACAATCATATTCCCTGGAGAAATGATGAAACGCAGTTCAAACAATGGTGTATTGGTCAAACAGGTTATCCTTTGGTTGATGCCGGCATGCGTCAATTAAATGAAACCGGATACATGCACAACCGTGTACGGATGGTTGTTTCAAGTTTTTTGACCAAACATTTATTAATTGACTGGCGATGGGGTGAAACTTATTTCGCAAAAAAATTATTGGACTATGATCTGGCTTCCAATATTGGTGGATGGCAATGGGCCGCGGGTTGTGGTTGTGATGCTGCGCCCTACTTCAGGGTATTTAATCCCTCTCTACAGGCCAAACGTTTTGACCCCGAATTTATCTACATAAAAAAATGGGTTCCCGAATTTGGAACAAATAAATACATTGAACCTATAGTTGAACACGAATTTGCGCGAAAAAGAATTTTGGAAGTGTTTAAAAAAGCGCTCGCATAACTATTACCGCAAGTCCGGCTAAAAAAATAAAATTTGTTAGTTGATTCCAATTATGCGTCAATTTATACTGTTGACTATTTATTTCGCGGTGATAACCTTTTGCCATAATTATTTTTGTTATGATAAATCCCTGCTGAGCGAGATCAAGAAAAAATCCCAACCAGATCCAAAAACGCTGATCGAACGGTGCCGTTTCAACCGTATCCATAAATAATTGACTAAAATAATAAAGGGTCAGAAAAATAGGAACTGCAAAAAACACTACGATCCCCAACAAAATAAGTTTGTTGTTCTTAAATGAACCCTTATTAAAAAAATCGGGAAGATTATGTTCCTTTCGAAGAAATACAAGACTGAGAAAAATAATTACAACCAATCCCTGAAAACAAACAATGGAATAAAAAATATAAAAGAAGCCGAACATCCATCCGTTGGGCACCAGATACACAACAATGCCGTAATTCAAAATAAGACCAAGAGTTATTGTGAACCCCGTTCGGATATCGGGAGGAAATAGCAAGGAGCGAAAGACATACAAAAAGCAAAGTGATACTATTGTTCCAACTAAACCACAAATTTTTAATTCAACTGAATTAAGCGTACAAAAATAAAGCGCTGTGGCAACGCAGGCAACCATTGCTGTTAAATAAAAAAATCGCAGCAATTTGTATTGTAAAACTTGTTTGGAGTTTAAGGGTAACACCGAATTTTTAGTTAGCTGTACAAAATTATTCTTCCGAAAAATCGCTTACTTCGCTTGTGCTTATAGTATGCGTATTGGTAAAATAATGGTTAAGTATTTCCTTGTACGATTTTCCCGTTTTTGCCATACGCATGGCTCCCTCCTGACATAACCCAACGCCATGCCCAAAGCCGCGCCCCTGTAAAACAACCGTATTTGCATCCAGCATCGATACGTTGAAAAAAGCCGACTTTAATTTAAAATACCCACGCAGCGATTTAAACGGAATTGTTTTTTTTCCACAAACAATTCCATATTGCCTATAGGAAGAAGTATAATTTGTAACGCTGTTTATATTTGTCTGATCGGTAACATCCACACCAAACGTTTTTATTGCGGCCAACCATTCACTCAAAGGCATTTGTCGCTGCCAATATGAATTTAACTGCCCCGCACAATAACTATCGCTTGTGCTTTTTAAATAGGGCAATGGTTTATTCCACACCAATTCACTTCCTGAAGTTTGTCCGCCACAATTGCTATGAAACGCTGCTGTAATTAATCGCAACGAATCATCCACAATAACAATTCCCTTGGTTTCGCGAACTGCCTGAACTATTACAGCATTTGATTTGCCTTTATGTTTGTATGCCTGACAATGGGTATTGTCGCATAAATTAAAACCTTCTTCCTTTACGTGCTTAAAGGCATTGCTTCTCGCGTAGGTCCTTGAAATTACAGCCTGCACTTTAAAATATTCGAGTCCATGTCCCAGGCCGCTTTCCGATTCAATTACGGCCTCAATATACCGTTCAATATCCAGGTAATTCATTACGCATAAGCCTTCTTTATACATCTTGAATTTAAAATCACCTGTAAAAAAACGGTCTTTTCCACCGGTGGTTTGTGACTTGAATTTAATTTCACCGGTCGAATCAACGGCCGTTATAACCACCTGGCGATAGGTGCCAAAAACCCTATTAAGGCTCAGTAATTTGAGGGTGCTATCGGCACCTGAACTTATGCTGTATAAAATTCCTGTTTTTAATGTGTCAACACAAACACTGTCGCCCATGACAAGATAATTACAATTTTGGGGCACAAAACTGATCTTTGTTTTGGGATTCGCGCAAAATAAACCAATGTTGATAGTTTGTCCTATTGCCGCTGAGGAAATGAACAAAAATAAAAACAGTATTTTAAAAGGCTTGTACATTGTGTTTGAATGGGATAAAATTAGACCTATACTACGTATAGTTTGGACTATTGTTGCAAACTTTTTAACACAGCATTGGCAACAGTTGCAGACGCTCCGCTTCCTCCCAGCAATTGGCGTAAATTACCGTATTCCCCAATCAATTGCGTGCGATATTCAGTATTAGAAGTGATGTTTTTGAGTTCCCGGGAAATATTGGCTGTATTCAATTCGCCTTGTATGAGCTCTTTTACCACTTCTTTACCGGCAATAAGATTCACCAGTGAAATGTATTTCACCTTTATCAATCGTTTGGCAATTTGATAGGAAACAGCGCTCCCTTTATAACATACCACTTCGGGAATATTGAATAAAGCCGTTTCAAGTGTCGCAGTTCCGGATGTTACCAATGCCGCATAGGAATTATTGAGTAACGCATACGTTTGACCCGTTACAATGGAGACTTTTTGCGGAATTTTAAATTGCTCATAAAAATCATCGGGCAATGATGGGGCTGCAGCAACTACGAACTGGTAGTCGCTGAAATGGTTTACGACCGATAACATGAGCGGCAATTTTACAAGAATTTCCTGCTTTCGGCTTCCGGGTAAAAGGGCAATAATTGGCCTGTCATCTAGCCCGTTCTTAGTTCTGAAATCCTCCTTCTTACTTTCCTGCTGGTATTGTTCAATGGCATCCAACAAAGGGTGACCAACAAAATCAACATCGAAATCAAATTTTTTGTAAAACTCCTTTTCAAACGGGAGGATCACGAACATTTTATCGACCAGTTTTTTTATTTTATGCACGCGGTTCTGTTTCCATGCCCATACTTGTGGTGAGATATAATAATATATTTTACATCCTAGTGGTTTAATCCTTTCGGCAATGCGCAAATTGAATCCCGGATAATCGACTAAAAAAACGGCATCGGGTTTAAATTCTTCAATATCCTTAACGCATATTTTAATGTTCTTAAGAATAGTGCGTAAATTTTTTACGACTTCAATAAAACCCATGAAAGCCAATTCACGGTAATGTTTTACAACATTTACTCCCGCTTGTTGCATTAGATCGCCCCCCCATCCCTTTAATTCAACCTGCGGATACAATTGCTTTAATTCCTTTACAAAATTAGCTGCATGCAAATCACCGCTGGCCTCTCCGGCAATAATATAAATACGCATTAACCCAAAAAGTTTAGGTATACAAAAATAATTACGTAAATTAAACTGATAGCAACGAAAGTTTTACTGGCATGATCCATTTTCCATTTAAACAAAATAAAATAAAATAAAATTAAACTCGGGATCATGCTAAATGTAAAGATCGATGTTTGCTCATATGGATTATACAAAAAAGTATTCCAATATCCGCGAATAGGACGCGGATAAAATTTTACGCCATAGCTCATAAAAAAACCGATGACAGGCAAAATCAATGCGGAACCAAATCCATAGATCGGTCGGTCGTATCTTTCGCCAAAACTCTTTTTTACTCTATTTTCCATGTATGTAATTGTGATATTGCTGTAAATGCGGTCATGTCAAATTGAATTGGGACCACCGAAACATAATTATTTTCCAATGCCCACATATCGGTGTCTTCACCTCCGTCAAAATTCTTAAACTCTCCTGTGAGCCAAAAATATTCTCGTCCGAACTGGTCCTTACGACAATCAAATTTATCTTCCCAAAAGGCACGTGCCTGCCTGCCTATTCGTATTCCCTTTATGTCTTTATATTTTCCTTTTGGAATATTTACATTGAGGCAAATATTTTCAGGCAGTTTTTTTTCCAAAACATTTTTAACGATCGTATGAATTATTTTTTTTGACGCATCAAAATCAGCATCGTGTTCATAATCGAGTAACGAAAATCCTATGGATGGAATTCCTTCAAGCGCGCCTTCAACAGCAGCCGACATTGTTCCCGAATACAAAACATTGGTACTTGCATTTGAACCGTGATTAACGCCCGAAACAATCAGATCAGGTTTACGATGCATAACATGATAAATGGCCAGCTTCACACAATCAACGGGAGTGCCACTACAAGCGTAACACTTTGTGCCGGGATATTGATCGCTTTTAAATAAACGAAGTAAATTGTTTACCGTTATTGCATGGCCCATTCCCGATTGTGGTTTGTCGGGCGCAATAACCACAAGATCGCCAAACGGTTTAACAGCCTCTACCAATGAAGCAATGCCTTTGGCAGTAATACCATCATCGTTTGTAACAAGTAT
>JAYUZA010000207.1:0-2413 GCA_043752145.1 Flavobacteriales bacterium | reverse complement strand
TTAAACGGTTCATTCAGTCCGAACAGATACCAGGATACTTTGAACAAGGATAAATCTTTGATCGGGGTGTTTAGTTCGGACGAATTCAAGCCAAATTGTTGCCCAACGATCTTGCTGCTGCCATAATAGATGGAAACAGCGGCTAAAAGCAGCCTGATTGCCAGTAGAAGATAATTTTTTGCGATATCGTATTTTTGCTTATCCATTTTTCCGTTGTGTATTCAGGATATAATCGTAGTATTTGGACAAAAAATAATAGAGCGACATTTCGTAAATCCTTTGCCGGGTCTGGAAGAGCCGGTTTATATTCATGTGGATGATGGAAGCAAATATCTCATTGTTTTTATCCTCGACACCTTTAAATATATCGGAAAATGATTTTCTGATTTTATTTTTGTTCCTATTCAACAAGTTATCATAAATTGTATTAGGGTCGTTTAGGACTTCCATTATTTCCTGCCGCATGTTTTTAAACTTTCCCGAAAGCAATACTTTGCTGATTCTTTTATTCGGTTGTTCCGAAAGGAAAACCTGAAACATGGCTTCGCAATAATTGCGTTTTTCGGGTAAGCCTTCAAAATAAATATCCAATATCATTTGAATGTATTTTAACCCAAATTTCCAACGATCTGTATTATTTTCATCTTCGAAGCGAAGGTATTCCAGCACTGTTTTGGAGTCATACGAAAAAGCGGTTTCCACATAGTCTATTTTCGCCTCTGAATACCGTTCAATCTCGCGCTTATAATTTTCAATCTGAACGGAATATATGAGGGATTGATTAACCAGCGGTAAGATCTTTTTTTCAAATTGAATCCAGAAAGCCGTTTTTTCCTCCACACTTTGGAAAAGCAGCCGAACACGTAAATGCAGATCGGTATCAAAATAACGGGTGAAAAAGAATTTTAAAACCTTGGATGATTTTACCGTTTTATATAGATACTCCAATAAAATTCTGTCCTGAACGCTTGGCCCGGCGTAAATCTTAAAATATAACCAGCTGCTATTAATTGGCATAAACCGCTCTGCTCTGGTTGGCTTTGCAAGATCTATTTTTGGGGATATCTTCTTGCCATTAGTATTCTTTTTGAACAACAAAATATATTGTGAAGCATAGATTTGATTCTCGTTATCCGATATCGGAAGTGAGTCCATATCTCCGATAAACTCCGTTAATGTTAATATTTTTTTCTTATGCAGTTCACCAAATAAAACCCGGATAAACACCTCCTGTTCCGTATTTATCAATATTTCATTGTCGTTGTCTCCTTCGACAAAAACATATTTCGGCAACTTTGCACGATTCTTCCATGTTTGGAAGGAATTAAACAAAGTAGTGAAGTTTTCAGTTGACTTAAATTGTATGTCCTGCTCCTCAAGTTGCCATTTGGCGGGTGCAAATATTACGTTTTTATACGTAATTCTGGGGCTGAACGGTTTATAGTTTGTATAAAAAACCACGTAGTCTTTCCCAACGATGGAAAGGCTTCTCAGGAAATTGAAGATGGGTAGGTTGTTCTCGTTGTATGCCTGGGCATTAGAATTCGTAGGGATGATCATTCCCCCGGTTTTTTTATTGAATATTTTAAAATAATTTCCCAACCTGCTGATATAAATATCCCTTATGGTAATTACTTTTTCATGCGGCAAAAGGGATTTTGACAAATATTCAATTTCCAGTTTGGTCATGATATTACGGTGCAATATATTGCCTACCCGTTCGCCGGGCATGTGTACTATTTCTGATGGCGTGCCTTCGTGAATGGAGCTGCGCTGTTCATTCAAGAGCTCTTCAATTAACGGTGACAAATAACTAAACCTGCCCAACAGGTTAGGGCCCGAGTTGGGGAAAATGGAAGAAAATGAAATTTGGAGATTTGGCTCGGTCCTGTGAATATTTAAGATTATGGCAAAATGTTCGCCGTAATCTTTTTCAGGAGCATTATTTTTTTCAAAGTCATTATCGACAATTACATCAAGCGCATTGTTGGATAACGCCGTTTCAATTTGTTTTTTTATTTTATACGTTAACGTTCTGTTGGAATCAACTGGTTCGTTATTGTTAATGGAATAGTCGAGCCCTTCCACAATTGACGATGCTTCCTTAAAGTTGGCGAGTTGTTTGCTAAACCTGATGCCAAAATCATTGTCCATGATCTGGGTTAACGGAAGCGTTCTTCGCTCATATTTTTTTTCATATTGCATCTTAAATTCATCATGGTTTATTTTTTGACCTTCAACCATTGAATTTAATATGTCGATGCTCTCGAAAATTTGCTTTTCCACTTTGTTTGAAATATATACCGTTTCGTCCTTGCGGAAGAGGTCTGTCTGGATCAGATTATTGCTGTCATAATCTATTTCAAGTGCCGCTAAATCTTGTTTTATCAGGTCGATGGCCGAAGCAATTTCC
>JAYUZA010000206.1:0-2414 GCA_043752145.1 Flavobacteriales bacterium | reverse complement strand
TACCTGTTGGTGTTTTTCAACTACTTCGTATTACGAAACCGAAGTAAAACGCATAACAGGAAAAGAAATAAAATTGAGTGAAATGTATACCGTTTATTGGGAATATGTTGAACGCGCAAAATATTTTATTCAAACGCGTGGCAAAATGAGTTTGGGCGAAGGAAGTCAAACCATGGCCGTTGGCCGTGAAATGAAAAAGTATGGTGCTGTTCCGTTAACATCTTATTCAGGATTATTGCCGGGAAAAACCGTACATAACCATGAAAAAATGTTTGCCGAAATTGAAGCCTTTTTAAAAGGTTTAAAAGACCGCAATGCATGGAGTGAAGATGAGGCCGTGAAGACCGTACACAGCATTTTAGATTATTACATAGGTAAAGTACCCGAAAAATTCACATATGAGGGAAAAGAATATACTCCGGTGGATTTCACTAAAAATATTTTGAAAATAAATCCCGATGAGTATGTTGATCTTATTTCGCTGAAAACAGAAACGTATTGGCAAAAAGCTCCCTACAAAGTTCCTGATAGTTGGTGGAACAGTAAGGAATTTATCAATGTGCCTTTGGATGATTTTATGAGCGCTGTAAAAACCTCCATCAAAAATGGCTACGGAGTTGCTATTGGAGGCGATGTGGGCGAGGCGGGATTTGAAACCAATAAGCAGGTTGCGGTAATTCCAAGTTTTGATATTCCATCAGAAAATATAAACGAAGATGCGCGTGCATTCCGATTTTTAAATCAAAGCACCACCGATGATCACGATATGCATATTGTAGGTTATATTGAAAAAGACGCAAAAACGTGGTATTTGGTAAAGGATAGCGGAGCAGGTTCACGCAATTGTGGCCCCGATTGTAAATCGTTTGGGTATTACTTTTTTCATGAAGATTATATAAAACTGAAAATAATGACACTCACGATTCATAAGGATGCGGTAAAAGAACTTTTGAAAAAGATAAAATAATAAGCATATGGCAGGAAAAATGGAAAAATTTGATAATGTTGATGATTATATTGATGCGCAGCATAACGTTGTAAAAAAGTTTATGATCAAAATGCGTCAAACCATCAAAAAGGCAGCACCAAAAGCTGAGGAGACCATGAGTTATGGAATGCCTGGGTATAAATTAAACGGAGTGTTGGTTTATTTCGCAGCGTTTAAAAACCATTACAGTCTGTTTGCTTTGCCAAAAACCAACATCGTTTTAAAGAACGAATTAAAGCCTTACAAAACATCTAAAGGCACAATTCAGTTTACTTTCGACAAGCCAATGCCTGTTGCGTTAATTACAAAAATCGTGAAGATGAGGGTAAAGGAGAATTTGGAAAAGTTAAAAGAAAAAAAGGTTAAACCTTAATTCCAATTATGCACACGTCATCCGTTTGTTCAAATTCACCTTTCCATCGGATAAATTCGGTTTGTAATTTATCTTTTTGAGTTGCTAAGGGTTCTCTTGATAGTTGTTCAAGTAGCATGATTAAATTCTTATACTTGAATTTTTTGCCCTTTTCACCTCCAAATTGGTCGGGAAAACCATCAGTTATCAGATAAATAATACTACCTGCTTTAAGTTGTATAGAATGTGTTTTAAAAGGAACATGATTAACAAAATTTCCCACTGGTTGTTTATCGGGTTTGAATTCTGTAAATTTATTTTCTTCAATAGCCCACATTGGATTATTTGCACCGGCCCATGTCAATGAGTTGTCACTTTTATCAATTGTGCAAATTGAAATGTCCATCCCGTCTTTTACTTCTGCCTCCGACTTTTCAAACGTTTCTTTTACAAGGATCGAAACTTGGTCTAATATTTTTCCAGGGTCTGTAAGTTTGAACTCCTTTACGCATCTGTTAAGCGCATTACTGCAAACGACACTAACCATTGCTCCCGGAACACCATGTCCTGTACAATCGGCAGCGGCAATAATTATTTTATTATTTAGTTCTTCCAGAAAATAAAAATCTCCGGCAACAATGTCCTTTGGCAGATACAAAACAAATGAATTTGGCAATAAGCGCTCAAAATCTTTTTTAGGAGGTAGTATAGCCTCCTGAAGACGTTTAGCATATTCTATTGACTCGGTCATTTCCTTGTTCTTTTCCTCGATACGTAACTTCTGAAGTGAAATTTCAGCTGTTCTTTCTACGATTATTCCCTCCAGTTTAATGTTTTCGGATCTTATTTTTTTCATTCGCCACCTGTAGAAGAACCAAAACAAAAGTAACACAAAGAAGGTTGATAAAATATAAAATATCCATGTACGATACCATGGTTTCAAAATAGCGAATGAATAAGTAAGTGGATTCTTATTCCAAATACCATCATTATTGCATGCAATAAGCTTAAAGGTATAAGTGCCAGGTTCAAGATTTGTATACTTGGCAACGGTAATGTTTGTCGGCTCACACC
>JAYUZA010000205.1:0-2416 GCA_043752145.1 Flavobacteriales bacterium | reverse complement strand
TCAGGAAAAATAATGATCGCTGTTAAAAGCGGTTATACGAACGAATAAATTTACAAAGACTAACTGATGCTGTTCTGAAAGAACGGGATTTTTAATTTTATCATACAGCAACCAATTAACAATTTTACGTCTTTCTTGTAAAATTCACAAACCACAGATCTGAATAAAACGATTTAGTGAAAATAAAAAGGGTAAACAACCTGTTTTTTTATGTGAATATTTCGAAGAGAAGTTGAATAATGATTAAATTAGCAAGTACCTTTTTTATTTGAAATTAGCCTAAAGTACCGCACATGAAAAGATTTTTTTTAATAACGCTTTTATTGGCTTCTTACAAGAGCAATTTTGCTCAAAATGTTGGAGTAAATAATTCGGGTGCTACACCCGATGTATCGGCAATGCTTGACATTGTTGCGCTGGATAAAGGATTATTAATACCACGTGTGACATTAACAGATATTAATGATGCTGTAACCGTTCCAACACCCGCCACGAGTTTGATGGTTTACAATACTGCTACTGCAGGTGTAAGTCCCAATGATGTAAGTCCGGGATATTATTACAATTCAGGTACCACCATTGCGCCTGTTTGGGTAAAATTTGCTACCGGGCCTAACGTTGCATGGTTACTTTTAGGAAATGCTGGAACAACCGCGGGAACAAATTTTATTGGAACCACCGATGCGGTTGACCTGGTGGTTAAAACAAATAATACCGAACAAGTTCGTGTATTGTCAACTGGTCAGGTAGGTATTGGAATTGCCGCACCTTCGGGTGGAGCCAAAGTTGATATTACCTCTGCTAATGAAGGATTATTAATTCCCCGTGTTGCGTTAACCGCTTTGAATAGTAATGCCCCAATCGGACCTACGATTACAACAAGTTTGATGGTTTACAATACAGCAACTTCGGGTGCCGCACCAAATGGTGTTTATCCCGGCCATTATTATTGGGATGGAACAAAATGGGTGAGACAAGTTGATTTTATTGTTGAGCGTTGGGTTTATCCACCGGTAAATATTACCGCTAATACAACGTTTACAATTACAGCTTTTATTACAGGGGTTACATCATCCTCGACCGCAACTGTAAACTTATATGGCGACTGGCCTACTGCCCCGCTTGTAACCATTAGACATGTTGAAGCAATGACAGGTGCTGTACGCTTTGTGATCCAAAATACTTCTGCTGTTACCTCTTATCTGGGAATGGATTTTATTATTACAACTATAAGGTAGTGTATGCTAACGTATTTTAGAAATAGTAGTATTATTTTATTGTTCATGTATTTGAATTTGCTTGCGGCTTCAGCGCAAGTCACAATGACCAAAACAACGGTTGTAAAAAGTATTGATACCGTTTCGGTCCAAATAACACAAATTGCAAAACCATTTAAATATACCGACAATCCATCGTATCATTCAGTAATGGTTAGCAACGTAGACACCGTGTCAGCAACCGAAGAAAATAACAAAAGTGTTAATACTTTCTCTGAACAAAAATCGGCTCTTCCTTTCGATTCCAATAGTAAACCGGGCGAGAAAAAGATTGTGACTACGCAAAAGGCCGTAAATACACAGGAAACTCAGGTTATTTATGTGACAGGGACCGCAATTCGTCTTGAATGAGGTTAACAGGAATTCTATTTTTAGCTATATAAGTCGTTAATAGCTTGTTCGGATTACTGAGCTATATCGTTTCTATTCCGCTTTTTTTTTATTTACTTTGTTAGGATCAATAATTCGCTTTTCACACCAATGAATATGAAAAAGACACTTCTCTTCGCTTGTTTACTTTTTTCAGGTAAACTTCAATTTGCACAAAACGTTGGAATTAATTCAACGGGTGCTACACCTGATATATCAGCAATGCTCGACATTGTTGCTATTGATAAAGGATTACTTGTGCCCCGCGTTGCTTTAACAAGTACTACCGATGCGCTTACTATTGCAACCCCTGCAACCAGCCTGTTAGTATACAATACCGCGACAGCGGGTATATCGCCAAACAATGTGGTGCAGGGATATTATTATAATTCGGGAACTACCGTTGCTCCAAATTGGATACGTTTAGCAACAGGAAACGGACCATCATGGTTGTTGACAGGTAATGCCGGAACCACAGCCTCAACGGCTGCCTACGGTGTTGCTGCCAATAATAATTTTATAGGAACAACCGATGCAAGAGATTGGGTTATGGCCACGAATAACCTCGAACGTATGCGTATTTTAACAGGCGGACAAGTAGCCGTTGGAACCAAAGTTTCTACAAACTCGGCCATATTCAATATTGTTTCAAGTGCCGGTGGTGCACCAAATACATCAACACTTTACTTGCAGGGCCCGGGTCAAAATGGTTTTGGATTATCGGGTGTTGTTGATGTTTTTGATAATCAAGCCACGCCTCAACGCGAAGC
>JAYUZA010000204.1:0-15171 GCA_043752145.1 Flavobacteriales bacterium | reverse complement strand
AGCTCAGCGCTAGTATCCCAATTTCATCCTTACGTTTAATTGAAATTTCAACATCCATATTTCCCTTGGCAATTTCCATGGCATCGTGGGTAAGGATCTTAATGGGTTTTGTCATTCCGTGCGAAATAAAGTAAGAAGCAACTATGACCAATAAAACCAAACAGGCAAATCCGATGATGATGAATTTGCGCAATTGATAAACCGGTGTGAAAGCTTCCTCTTCATCAATTTCGCTCATAATAACCCAATGCATCCCTTTAATGTTTAAGGGACGATAAGCCGATAAAACCGAAACACCTCGGTAGTCATTAAATATTTTGGCATCGGTTTCACCACTCAAGGCTGACTTGGTTCCATCGGTACGCACTTCCTGTAAACCAATGGCACTGTTAAAGTTCTTGATCTCTGAAATAATGTGTTTAGATGTGCCGATATCCGCAATCATTTTAAAATAGTTCTTACTGTCCTCAATTAAAAAGCGGGATTGATTTCTTAATGTAAAATCATCGCCAACAATATAGGTTTCGCCTGTTTTACCCAAACCAACTTTTGACCATTGCTGATTACTCGTCATGATCTTATTAATTCGGTCGATAGGCAATTGGAAAATAAGCGCACCTATTTTTACATTGTTCTCATAAATTGGCGCTGCAATAAATGACGCTGGTGCGTTATACGAAGGACGGTACGGTTTGAAATCAACCAGCTTTACAAATTCTTTGTTATCGCTGTTACGAACTTCGCGAAAGGCATCGGCCAGGTTGGTGTTTTTAAACGGACCCGTTAAAAGAGATGTTCCAAAATCAGCTTCTTTAAATACCGAATAAACAATATTTCCCGTTTCAACATCAACTATGAAAATATCGTAATAACCGAATTTTTCGAGGTATTTTCTTACTATGGGGTGAAACGTTTTGTGAAATTTAGAATACGAACTGCTGTCGGGCGCAGCATCCTGATAATGTTTTTGTCCAACAGGATTAGGGTTGCTGGCCATGTATAGATTTTGCAACAAACGTGTATGAATATTCGATGAAGACTCTTTTTCAGCATCGGTCTTAACTGTAAGGTTTTTATTTAAACGGGGCAAATATTCGTTAGCAAAATACGCGTTAAGGGTAGAGTCTGCGATCAATTTTTGTTCCTGCGAATACTGTAATTCCTTTTCAATTGAATTAAATGATTCTTTTAATTTCATTGCTCCACGCACTATCATTCGATCTTCGGCAAAAGTTGAAACCTGATCGGAAATAAATTGAAAATAATCTTCAATTTGTCCCGCTTTCATTTCGCGCACCGCAGTAAGGCGATTAAAAGATTCTTCCTGCAACGAAGTTTTTGCGCGGTGGTATGAAATTATACCCACCACCAACATGGATAAAAAAGAGATAACAAAGAAATATATCGTAAATTTTAAACCGATCTTCATGCGTTATACTGAATTAAGTGCTGTTTGATAATTGGGCTAATTTAAGCAGTTAAAGGGTACAAATACCGAATTTTACTAAAAAATCGAGGCTTGTTCATAGGCCAAAACAGTAGCTAAATCAAGGCTTTTGAGGAGATTAACATATATTGGGCCTTCCCTAACAAAATAATTTGCATATTTAAACGATGGCTGAAGAAAAGCAAAAAGGTGGTAAAATTTATGATAAGCTAAGTCTGCTCGACTTTAAGCTTAATTCGTTGTTGGATATTACCAAGGCTATTAACTCAAATCACAGTACCGATAAATTACTGGACATTTATAAATTTATTTTAAAGGAACAGTTGGGTATTACCAAGCTCATGTTGTTTACTTACGATACCAATTGGGTTTGTATTTTAAAATACGGAATTAAAGCATCGTCAAAAGAAATAAATGTAAAGAGCGATCTTACCAAAATAAAAGAAATCACGGTTATTGAATCTTCATCTAAAGATTATTTAAATTCATTTGATGTGGTAATTCCCGTTTTTCACAAGGAATCGCCTTTAGCTTATTTACTTATTGGCGATCTGGATGAAGATGAGTTAAAAATAAGTCCCACCATTAAACACATGCCGTTTATTCAAACACTAACCAATATTATTGTGGTTGCCATTGAAAATAAACGGTTGGCTAAAGAAGGAATAAAGCAGGAATTGATCAAAAAGGAATTACAGGTAGCGTCTGAAATGCAGGCCTTGCTTTTGCCTGATAAATTACCGTCAGATAATCGTGTTGACATTGCTGCATTGTATAAAGCGCACTCGCAGGTGGGTGGCGACTATTACGATTATATTCCCGTGGACGAAGATGAATTTGTTTTTTGCATAAGCGATGTTTCGGGAAAAGGAATTTCGGCCGCTTTGTTGATGGCAAACTTTCAGGCCAATTTACGTGCCTTAATTAAATACACGAATTATAGTTTAAGCAAAATTGTTGAGGAATTAAATAACAGTGTTACGCAAAGTGCAAAGGGCGAAAAATTCATTACGTTGTTCATCGCTCGTTACAATATTATTTCACGAAAACTTATTTATATCAATGCGGGGCATAATCATCCTGTTTTTTCAACAGGCACTGAAGTGCGGTATTTAGTAAGCGGTACAACCGGCTTAGGCATGGTGGATGAATTACCATCCGTTGAAGAAGCACAATTATACGTTCCGGCTAATTCAATGTTGTTGTGTTATACCGATGGGTTGACTGAAATTGAGAATGAACAGAACGAATCGTTCAGCATGGAAAAATTAATTGAGACCATTCATAAGAATTACGATCACAAAATGATACGCCTGAATGAATTAATTTTTGAAGCGGTGGATAAACATCGTGGCAAAGCACCTTTCTTTGATGATACGGCTTTGTTTAGTGTGAGGTTTTTTTAGGAGACGTAAAACATCAGGCTTAGTTCTTATAGCGCACTTTCACAAGGCATATGACAGAACCAGAACTCATTCAATATATTTACACTTC
The DNA here is from genome assembly GCA_043752145.1 of Flavobacteriales bacterium. Lineage (GTDB taxonomy): Bacteria > Bacteroidota > Bacteroidia > Flavobacteriales_D > UBA2798 > DASPJQ01. The sequence goes on along the minus strand of JAYUZA010000204.1, from coordinate 12,230 downwards.
CTTTCAAGACATACAACTTGAAGATGGGGTTGGATTATACGAAGCCGATTGCATTGATGGCTATTTAGTTCCTACGCATCCTGAGTATATACGTTGGAAAGAAAAAGATGAACGACATAACTGGGAAAAAATTCTTCCGCTTTTTATAAGTAATAACCCCAACGAACGGGTTAACACAAGTAATTATTTTTTTATGGATGCCAAAGGCAAACGATTCCATTTGCCTTGTTACTTATTGCAGGACCTCGATACACGATTTCAAGGGAATAATCCTATCATATCGGATATTCGTTTTAAAAAAGGCGATCTTTCAGACTATGAAATTTTAACCGCTTTGCAAAAACAAACACTTTTTGACTTTTTAGTCTTTCAATTGGGATTGTTCATGGAGAACGAAAATGAAATAGATTTTGAAACTTACAGTGAGGCAAAAACCATACTGGAGTCTGCCTGGCAGTGATCTTTAAAATTTATGCGTTTTATACCAAAACAAACCAAAGCACCCGATTGATCCAGCTACCCCAATCCTTCATGGCAAGTTTAAGATCGGTTGTAAGTTTTTGAGGGCTCACTGATTTTCCTTTTTTTGGAGCTTCCATTACCGGTGGATTCGCGTAATCGGCTTTGGTGAATTTTGTTGCGAACCATGTTGTATACATACGAGGAATGGCCAAACCTAAGATCGCTCCAGGTAAACCACCAAAACTTTCGGGTCCTGCGCTAACGGCAATTTGATCGCAATAAAAAGCAACAACAATAACAGTGTCATAAATTGTTCCAACTGCTTTGCGGCATTCATATCCTAAGAATGATCTGAAATCGTTTGTGATTTTCCATTTAATGCCATGAATACTGTCGGCAACCAAATACGTGTCTTCCAATAATTTTTTTGATGCTGTTACTTTATTGGTAGTAAAATCGGTGTAAACAATATTTTCGCCACAGGCAGGAGCGAACCAGCCGCTGTTGTTGACCACTTCCTTGCCCGGTTTGTACAACGATTTTTCGGCCGTGAACGTAAGGTCAAAATAATTGGTGTGATACATGGCCACATTGTCTTTCATACGCGCAAACCACTCGTTGTCGCGGTTAAGTTTATGTGTATTGGTCTTGCGCTCGTACTCAATGGTACCTGCTTCTATGATGGATTTTTGCGCGCTTAAATTAAACGCAAAACAAAAGATCAAAACTGCTGTATATATTATTTTACCACTCATCTTCTTCATTAACTACTTTTTTCTCTTTATTACTATTAAAATTCCATGTGAACGACAACATCCAGTAACGCTTAATTACATTATATCGTGTTTGAGTAATTGAATAGGCCGAAGCGAATCGCTGAAAACCTAAATTTTGATTTAAAATATCGTTTATGTGCAACGAAAATACACCTGTGCGTTTTTTAAATACTTTAAAATCAAGGTCGGCATTCCAAATAAATACATTGTTGTTTTGATTAAATGTTTCGGTTTTTTGACGCATGTTGTAATTCAGGTCCGAAGAAATGGTGAACCGTTTTTTAATGATGAATTCAACATCACCGCCTATTTCCTGCGTCCAATACTTAATGTTAGCGTTCTCCTGAATACTTGAACCCGAAACATTATAACCATAATTATAATTAATGCTTGCACTACACCACTCTTTAAAGTCTTTATCGAAATTGCCATAACCCGAAAAATATGTGTTTTGAGTTGTATTGGTAACACTATTGATAAGATTAATGTTCTTTGAATAATTGGAAGCAGCGCCAAAATTAATACTTGCATCGTATTTCTTAAGTTCAACATAATAATTCACGTTGAAGTTGGCATTCATATTTCCCGATGCGTTGGCATACGACATTTGATTTCGGTTAAACTCATCAACCGTGCTGGATGAAACAATGGCGTTTGAAGTATAATTGAAACTTGTCCAAATAAATAAATAACGGCCTTTCAATACCTGGTTGTTATTATACATGGCCGAAATATCGTGTGTAAATGAAGGATTCAGATTGGGATTTCCGGTTGTTATGTTAAACGGATCGGTATTGTCGATCAATGGCTGAATTTGTGATATGCCCGGCTGCGTTGTATATCCATTATACGTTAGCCTGAACTGATTCATTTTCGTGAATGAGTAAACAAAGGTAGATGTTGGAAAGAAATTTAGAAAATCACGGTTCACAGTTGTGTCGTTCAATTTATCAACCTGATTATAGAATTGCTTTGAGATGTCGGCACCGGCTTTGAATGAAACTTTATCCTTTTTAAAATGGTAAACTAACCCGGTTCGGTGACTTTGAAAATCATACACATACTGTGAGCTTAAAGAATCAATTCGATTTGCATACGTTTCATCGTTATTGATATCATCATACGTAAAACGATCGGCCACCTGGCCGCTGTAACTGTAACCATAACGCATTTCAAGAATAGTTGTTTTTGACAACGGTTCCTTGTAAGCGATCCCTCCCTTAATTGTTTGCTCAACCCTATCAATTGTTTTGTGCTGGTCGGTAAGGGTATTTAACAATAATACATTGTTGGCAAGAAAAATACTGTTCGAAGAAAGTAATTTGTTGTCAATGTTCGTTGCTTTGTTACCGTACTCGGCTGTTAAATTTAAACTGCGGTCAACTTTCTTGAATTTTTTAAAATAATTAAGTGTCGAATTAAGGTTAAACACTTTTGAATCGGAGTTAAGTATACGCGAGTTCGTATTCACCGTATCGTTGTCCTCGTTTAACGTATGTGAATTGTAAAAATTATCTTTTTTGTTGGCGGTATAACTTCCAACCACGGTCCATTTAAGTGTGGAAAGTGAATCGGTCTTTACATCGTAATTTAAATTAAAATTATGACGATCGTTCCTGGTTTTTGTCTCAGTATTTTCATTTTTTAAAAAAACCGTATCCTGTAAATAATTTTCAGACGTTACTTCACTCGTGGCCTCGTTATCGATTTGTTTGAACTGATAAGAACCATTGATATGATGCTTTCCTTTTTTCCATTTATTGTCAAAATTTGCGCCCGTATTGATCGATTGTGGTATTCCTTGTCCCTGATATGTTGCTCCAAAAGATTCGTACTCATCATCTGAAGAAGAGGTCTGGAAAGTAAATCCCCCTTCATCATCCATCCATCCGTTGTTGGTTGTACCCGCGTAATTGCTGCTTTCCTGACGGGTTAATCCTGTTTTTCCTGAATTAGAATGAACGAAATATGCCGATATTTTCCTTCGCGAAGAAAATTTATTGATCATAGCCTCATTGTTATAAAACAAATGTGAGAGATCGTCATTAGTGCCGGCTCCTGATTTTAATTTTCCGAAATACCCTTTTTTGGCATCTTCCTTGAGCGTGATGTTTATGGTTTGCACACCCTGATCGGTACTACCCGCCTGTTCGTCCTTTTTTTCATAAACTTGTATTTTATCAACTGATGAAGCTTTTAAGTTTTGTGTAGCAACTGTAGGGTCGTCACTAAAAAATTCATCGCCATCAACCAAAACCTTTTCAACGCGTTTTCCCTGAGCAATAATTTCACCGTTCTTGTTTACCTGAATTCCCGGTAATTTTTTGAAAAGATCTTCAACGGTTGCGTCCTGTTTCACTTTAAAACTATCGGCAGCATATTCAATGGTATCGCCTTTAATTTTAATGGCATCGGATGAGAGAACGGTTAATTCTTTTAATAATGTTTGGGCCGAGATCATTGAAATACTTCCAAGATCAAGTTCGGGCTGACCGGTAATTTCTATTTGATCAGAATAGCCGGCATACAAAGGATGCGCAATTAAAATAACGTATTTACCGCTTGCGATACCGTTGAGTGAAAATTCTCCGTTGGCATTGGTGCGTGTAAATTTAATAAGCGTTGAGTCTTTAAAATCAATTAGGGTAACCACGCCTCGCGGCACTTTCGTGTCCACATCAGGATCAACCAGAGTTCCTTTAATTGTTGTTTGGGCGTTTCCCGCTAAAACAATAAAAGAAAATGCAATAAAAAGTAAAATCTGTTTCATAAATCTGTGTTGCCTAATTCTCCCGATGCCACGGGATCGCTTCTGTATTTCGCCTACAATAGTGCGAATTTAAATCATATGAATTGAGTGCATTATGTTTTATTTGGATATCTTAACAATTGGCTTTCCGCTGAAACACAAAATCTTCCGCTTATACTACAGCGTCACAAAGATATGCCTTTTAAAGGTTATATAACGATGGCTTTGCAGATCTCTTCCGCCAGACCTGTATAAACTTTTTATCATCAGTTAATTTTCGGTCTAGAGCCTAAATTTAGAACTAAATGGTAAGAAATATTCAATTTTAGACATCAGTTTATTTTGAAATGGATATTACCGGTTGCAGACTAAATTTAGTTTTGAAGTATAAATTAACCAACCGGAAAACAAATTATTATGATTATGAATAATACAAAGATCAAAGCAATAAACACTTTAAAATGGATCGCCATGGGCAGTTCAGCTTTACTTATCGCACTTGTTTTATTTATTCGCTTTAGTCCGTATAAAAAACTGTCCGATCGGGAACAAAACGGAATTCAAACCCGAATTATAATTGATCGTCAGGTAAATGTTGTATTTGATTTTATGTTTGAATCACAAAATACCAAAAACGGGACGCTATATGTTGATCATATCAATGTTATTACAAAACAAACCGACAGTGCAAGCGAAATTGGAACAATAAGTCGGTTTTACTGCAACAACGATGAAACGGGTCAGACCTATGACGGTGAAGTATTAAAAAGCGTAAAAAACATAAAACGTGTTGTGAAACTTTCTAATTTTATTGATTTTCCGATCGAATTCAATGAGGTGATCAACGAGCAATTATTTAAACCAATTTCAGAAAATAAATGCGAGCTACGTTTGTCACTCTATTATAAAAATTCGTTGCCGGACTTTTGGGATGAAATAAAAGCGCATGTAGCTTCGTATAGAATTAAAATGGCTATTTATGAGAATATGCAGAAGATAAAAAACGAATTGGAAAACCCTATGCCCTATGCCAAATTCTAATACCTTTATCGCAACGTATATACAAAGATCCTGTTCTTGTAACAATAAATAATTTCATACTTATTATCGTTGTTGATGTCGGCAACCCTGAAAGGTGAATCGGCAATTAATTTAATGCGTGCCACATCGTTCCCGTTGTTGTCAAAGGCAGTTACCACTTCATCGGTCTTACATGTTCCGCCAATAACCGCCAGCCCATGTCCCGCTTTATATACCTGTAACTGAAAATCGCTGCATAAAGGCTCAACTTCATTGATAACATTTCCTTTAAAATCGAGCCACTTTATTTTGGATGAATCCACCACCACCAATTCGTTCGTCCCGTCATCATCGGTATCCAAAAATCCGTAACCATTTTTAATTTGTGTTTTCGATGGCAATGAATCCAGCATACCGCTCATGAACTGCTTATAAATTCGGCCGTTGTTGGTGCAAAAAATAATTCGGCTTGTTTCAACCGTTGCGCCTTTTTCAAAATGCACGGTATTTGCCGCACGATTTTTCAAAACGAATTTTACTTCAAACCGGTCAATTCCCTTTCGGTCGGTTAGCTTAACATTTCCCGCTTCATCGCAAATAAACAAATAATCTTTTCCATCGATGCGTTGAAATTCGGGAGCTTGGGTAATGTTGGCGGGCAGCCCACTGAATAAAAACCCTGTGACTGGTTTACCTTCTTTGTTATAGTTTAAAATTTTCTTTCCACATGGTATGAGTATCCTATAATTTCCGTCACTCTCATAATCATACGTGGCGGGGGTTGATGTTGCGGTAGCGTTTAGTAAAGCCGGAAAACCTTTAACATAATTTCCCTTCAGATCAATGATGTGCAATTTGGTTGGGGTTACAAACAACAATTGATTTTTTCCGTTGTTATGAATATCAACATTCACAATTTCACCTACAATCTTTTCCTTTATCGGCACCCTGAATTCAGTTTTACCCGTTGCCGAAAGCGAATGCAATACATTTGCCCGATCCTGTATTACAATATTTTTTGTTCCGGTTAAATGATTGTCGATAATGTGTGGTGTGTTTTGTAACAAGGTATCAAAACTCACATCCCAAATGGTATTGGTTCCGCTGCTGCTGCTGCCTTTGTATTTTAGCAAGGCCTGTGAATAATACAAGTCGTTGTCCTTACATGAAAGCGAGTACGTGAACGATGATGTGTTTTTCATGAACAAAACATCGCGCAATAAATTTCCTTTCACACTGTCCAACAATCTCCACGTTTCGTTCCCTTCCTTAAAGTCGGTATGGAACAAAACATTGGTTGATGTGCTGAAATGATTTTCCAGGTTATCGTAAAACTGCACATCGCGAACCAAATATTTTTCGCCCGCTATTTCGGTAAAATAATCAATGAGTGCATCGGCCGAAGTGCTAAACACCATGATATCGTCCAGTTGCATGTAATACGGATTATTCATGGTCTTAAAAATATCGCCCAATAACAAACCAAATAAATTGGATTCGTTCAACCTACGGATGACTTTACCGTTATAATTAACACTTTCAGTATTTGCCGAATCAAGACGATTGGCTAAAAATTCAATTTCTTTTAATGGACTTTTTGACTCATCGGCTTTTACCAATAATAATCGCTCTTTTGGATGAGCAGAGGTGTTGAAATAAACCAATTGCCCTTCGGCCCAGGATAAAAGATGTTGCTTGAGGTTTACATTATAGGCCGAATTAAACTCTTCAATGTGTTGATGTATTTCGGCATCCTCATGAAGTTTAGTCGTGAATAGCTCGAAATCGCTGAGGCCTAAAAAATAAAACCAGTTTGTACTGCCGGGTAACATTTTTATCAAGTCAGGTTTCACGGGTTTTTGTCCTTCAAGCAATTTCAATTTGGTGTTAAGTGAGTCTGGAGCCCAGTTAAACCCACGCATTAAAATAGCGTTGGGTTCCATTACCAGGTCATATAAACCACATTCGCCTGTATTGTATTGCGTGAACATGGCTTGCAGATCGTCTTTAAAATGCGGTGCAATTAAATTAGCGTACTCACTATTGCGAATAAAAAAGCTGGATTTCACATGATCGCCAATGGTGGATCTCAATTTATAAAATCCCGCGAACTTCGGACGCTCCTCTTCCATTTCGCATTCTGCTTTCGAAGCTTTTGCCAGATCGAATGAAGGAGAGAAAACAACCAGATTATCGAAATTAAAATAATACCAGGTTACATTTGCAGGTGTTTTGATCAATTTAATTCCTTCTTGATAATCCTTTATTGAAATATTTCCCTGCTTCAAAATATCATCGATCATATCGGGCGTTTTACCCGGTAAACTTACACTCAGTAAATAATCAAACCTGCCCGCACCCGAGGGATGGAACGATAAAATAAAAGGTGATTGCTTAATGCTTTTCAACGCTCCCTTTTTATCCAGTGTATTCCAAACGTCCAGTTGATTATCAAATTTATCAATGAGTCCGCTGGCCTTTACATCCTGCCATAAAAGCGAAGTATTATCGGTCTCCCGGTAAAATTCAACCAAATCCTTCCCCGTTAAAAACGCAACAGCATTGGAAGGAATAGCCTTTATGGGATCGTAATTTGGACCCTTGTTCTCGAAAAAATATTTATACCCGGCAAAGGTTGCCAGACCAATAAATCCTAAAAAGAGAACGATATTTAAAATGCGGTTGAACACGATCTACAAAGTAAATTAGCTGAAGGCAATAAACAGCCATAAAACAGCCTATGTTTGAACAGTTAAATGTGTATTATTTATGCAGCATAAGTAAGCTATAAGCCCAGTTCCTTCACAAGGTTTATGGAATTGGTTTGTTTGAGATCGAGCCAAACGGCATTTAAACCCGTTTTAAGCGCCCCTTCAACATGCTGAATGCTGTCGTCAATAAAAATTGTTTCGTGTGCGCTTAACCCGTTATGTTGCAAAACGTGTTCGAAGGCCTTGGCGTTTGGTTTACGCAAACCCATTCTTGATGAATAATGAACATTCTCAAAAACCTCGGGGAAAAAATTTTGTGTATGCTGCTTTATCAGAATTTTTTCAAAACAATTGATGTGAATTTCGTTGGTATTGCTTAGTAAAAACAAACGGTAACGCAATTTGAGTTCAAACAACATTGCTTTGTTCTGTAAAGGAAAATCCAGTAAAATACTGTTCCACGCCCGGTCAATATCGCCATCTAAATGCGATGTTTTGGTAATTGAGCGTATTTGTTCACGAAACTCATCGGGTGAAATTTTACCGGTTTCAAAATCGTCAAACAGTTGCGATTGTGAGGCTTTGGAATATAGTTCATCAAAATTAGGAATGCCCAATTTAGTGAATTCACGAATAGGTGCTGCATAATCGATGTTGAGCAATACTCCACCCAGATCAAAAATTATATTTTTAACTGGCATCCTCTATTTTATAGTATACGATAAAGAAGGATAATTTGTGTTTCCACACTTTTCACTCCTGAGAATTATAGAGTTAATGCGTACAATACTGCCCGTAGTTAGCCCGTCTAACGTCTTCCACGCTTGTTCAGCCTCGCCTTTACCATGAACAGGCATTCTTTTCGTTGCGTGAGTAGTAATATAAACAACTTCATATGACTTTACTTCATACGCGCAATCACAATAGGCACTTTTTTCCTGGCTAACCTCTAATTCATGGTTTTTTTTCAATTGAGCAACTGTTACTTCACTTCCACTGGAGATATCTTTTATTCCAAACTCGATCCTTGGAAGCGAGTCAATTCTATATTCAAATCTAGCAACGGTCCTTCCGGCCACAATTATTTTCAAGGTGTCTTTCTTATTGGTAAATAACTTGGGCCTAAGTGAAAATATTGTTTTGTCCTCGGCATTTGGATTAACATAACAGTATTTTGAAGTCAGCTCAAATTCCGTTATTCCTGAAATTTTGATCTTGTTTTGAATATTTGCAAGTATTACTTGCGTTTTGGGATCCTTAAGTGTTAAATTTTGAATTGTAACTTTGGTTTTGCCAAATGAAAATAAACAGACTAAAGCCAGGAAATAAAGTATTGATCTCATAAAACAAAAATTATACGGCAAATCTACCCATTTTTAGTTTGATTGTACTCAAAAAGCCTATTTTAGCTAAATCTATGAAGAATGTGGTTGCCATTGACGAATTTCTTGAACTTGCAAAAACCCATGCAATACTGGATGTTCGCACCCCTGCCGAATTTGAAAAAGGACATATTCCCGGTGCCATCAATCTCCCCTTATTTACCAACGAGGAGCGCGTTATAGTTGGTACACTTTACAAACAAGAAGGAAGACAGCCGGCCATTTTAAAAGGTCTTGAACTGGTTGGACCCAAATTAAAAGCAATTGTTGAAGAAGCGCAAAAACACACCAAAGACAATTGCATACTTACCCATTGCTGGCGTGGAGGTATGCGCAGCGGAAGCGTTGCGTGGTTATTGGAAACGTACGGTATAAAAGTTTATACACTCAAAGGCGGATACAAATTTTTCAGACGTAAAATGCTTTCTACATTTGAAAAAGACTATAACTTATTTATCATAGGGGGCCGAACCGGAAGTTCAAAATCAAAAGTGATACATGCATTGCAGAAAAAAAATGTGCAGTTGCTGGATCTGGAAAAAATGGCGCATCATAAAGGCTCTTCTTACGGACATTTGGGTGAAGAGGCTGCACCTTCGCAGGAAATGTTCGAGAATTTATTGGGCAGTGAATTATTGAAATGTGATCCTGCTCAAAGAATTGTATTAGAAGATGAAAGTCGTTTGGTCGGTCAGCGTGCTGTACCCAATAATTTTTACTTGCAAATGCGTAACGCTAATTTAATGTATTTAGATGTTTCGTTTGAAGACCGCGTAAAATATCTGAGTGCCGAATACGGTAAATATGACCACGATGATCTGGTTGAAGCCACCCTGCGCATTGAAAAACGATTAGGTTCCTTACAAACCAAAAATGCCTGCATTGCTATACGGGAAAACCGTATGCAGGACGCTTGTCGCATTATTTTAGGATACTATGATAAGGCTTATGACTACGGATTGAGTTTACGCGACCAAAATAAAATTCAACGAATGCAAATTAAAAAGTATGATGAGGCTACTTTGGCTAAAATTGAACAATTAATTTTTAAAGGATAATTGCATTTTATAATATCACCCCTTCGGGGTTTTATTAATCCTTTTTCTATCAGGTTACAATAATTTCGGCCCTTCGGGCTTATAAATTTAAGTAGATTAATCCCGATGGGATGACATTTTTGTAAAAAATATAATATGCAAAATTAATAAAACCCTGAAGGAGCGACATTATGGGTATTTGCCAATAACCCTATTGCATTTTTTAATACCTTAGCCAAATGCGAACAGCCATTATAGGAGCCGGGAGTTGGGGAACCGCCATTGCAAAGATATTGACCGATAACGGCCATTCTATAACCTGGTGGGCACATAAGCCCGAAGCTGCCAAACACATTGCCGAATTTGGCCACAATCCCAAATATCTTCAATCGGTTTTATTCAACAAAAATTTAATTTCACTTACAACTGATATTGTTGAGGCTATTGAAAAAAACGACTTAATAATCATTGCCACTCCTGCCGCATTTATTGAAGAAGCTTTTTCGGCTTGTAAACCCGATGCGCTAAAAGATAAATTTGTTTTTACTGCCACCAAAGGGATGATTCCCGGTTTAAATATTATTCCCGTTTATTTCTTTCAGCAAAAACTAGGTGTACAGGAAAAAAATACCGGTATTATTTGTGGTCCGTGCCATGCCGAAGAAGTTGCGCTTGAAAAACTTTCATATTTGACTATTGCCTGTAATACTACAAAAGTTGCCGAAGATGTTTCATCGCTATTAAAATGTCGTTATATACGCACAAGTGTAAGTAATGACGTGTACGGTGCCGAACTTGCTGCTGTTTTAAAAAACATTTATGCTTTAGGTTCCGGAATTTTTGGCGGTTTGGGTTATGGTGATAATTTTCAAGCTGTATATATCTCCAATTGTGTACGTGAAATGCGTTTGTTCATTGACGCTTTTCATTTAACACTACGCGATGTAAAAGAGTCGGCTTATTTAGGCGACCTATTGGTAACAGCCTATTCAAAATTCTCGCGTAACCGCACGTTTGGTTATATGATAGGTCAGGGATACACAGTAAAAGCAGCACAGTTGGAAATGCAAATGGTGGCCGAAGGTTATTGGGCTGTAAAAAGTATTTTTGAATTGCAAAAGAATATGGATGTTGAAGCACCTATTTTGGATGCAGTATATCGAATTTTGTATGAACATGCTGATGCGGCAGCGGAGATGAAAGCGTTGACGGAGAAACTGTCTTAGACATCAGATGTCAGACATCGGACATCAGAATTTTTTTGTTACAGATGTGAATCTGATGTAAAGCATATAACACTTATAAAATAGGTTTCGGATGTCTGAAATCCGATGCTTGATGTCTGCCAATAAAAAAACCCCGACTCTCGCCAGGGTTTAATTATTTCATAGGTTTATTATTTTCGGAACTCAGCTTTAGAGTTTTCATCTGAAGATTTATTTCACACCCTTCATTTACTTTGGTAATTGTGCCCATGCCCCCGAACAACTATTAACGAAGAACGGATAACGATTTTCCTCAAGCTTTTACGTGTCCCCAGTTCTCACCGCGTTTAATACGGTACAACTGCATTTCGCTAATGCTGAATTTATCGGCAATTTCTGACATTTTTAGTGAGCGATTTTTGGCACCGATCATTGATTTGATCTTTTTCACTTTTGCTAAATTCAATTTCAATCCTTCGGTCGGTTTGTTTTTCATACGCTCTTTACGCGCTTTAATAACTGCCGGATTTTTCTTTTGGTGATCTTCCATTTCAGTTTTGGTTACCCAACGCAGATTTTTGGTTGAATTATTTCCTTTTTTGAAATCCAAATGAATTACGTATGTAGCCTTTGGTTTTGATTTTTTACCAAAATTTTCGGCAACTAAACGATGTACAAAATACGATTTGCTTTTTCCGTCAGGTCTCAAATTTAAAATAGGATAACCATCAATTGAACTTCCTTTCAAAAGTGTTCCTTCTTTTATTTTATCTTTAAAACTTGCCAAACGGCCATTGTTGGAAACAGCATATCTTAAGCGCAAAGCACCTTTTTTAAACTTGATCTCCTTCCACTGTTCGTTACTGTTAAACTTTATCATAGGGGTTA
>JAYUZA010000203.1:0-2421 GCA_043752145.1 Flavobacteriales bacterium | reverse complement strand
GTAAAGGTAACGCCTTCCTGTACAAAATCATAACCCGTAGAAACCCCGATTTTCCATTTGGGCGTTAAATCGGTATTCATGGAAACCATCAACGAGTTTCCAGTTATTTTTTTCTCCCGGTTAATATTGGAATAGGTTAGCGAATACGCCAGATTCATATCCCAGGGGAGCTTGTATTTAAAGAACTCTGTGGGGGTTTTTGACTCGCCCTCATCTTCCTTAAACTGGCTCTGCCTCCTGTCGCTCAAATCGGTATTGCTGCCAAATAAATCATCCTCACGGCCACCATTTCTTTCGCCCTGTGTATTTTTCTTTTCTCCGTCCTCAAGATCCGTACTTGAAAAAGCATAGTTCACGGTCATATTGGCACTGGTCATTCTGAATAAGCTTCCACCGTTATCAATATTCCATGTATTGATTCTTCTTCCCGAATCGCTTATGGCATAAGGGTCAAGTGTCATCCCAAAATTGACATTCATCTTCTGCTTAAAGAATTGTGTTCCGCCGCTCATACGCATTGGTGCCCATCGTAAGGAATCGGCAGATATATCGTAGGATGTAGAAAAAGTCAAATTGTTCAGCAGCATGACTTTCTTCGGTTCTGTTTTGGTAGAATCCTTGTCAGTTACTTTAGCTTCAAAAATGTTTACCACACTTAACCCTAAAATATTGGACATGTTTCTGCCCGGTGCACCAAAAATCCCGCTATCAAATCGGGTGTATTCTTTTATCATGGTTCCGGAGCCATCCGAATCATAAGTATCATAGTATTGGGAAAAACTTGGCGTATAATTATAGGAGATGTTTGGACGGATAACGTGCCGGATTGCCTGTATTTTTTTCTGTTCCCCAAAATTAAACGTTCCATAAATGGTAGTTCCTAATCCCATCGAGAAATTATAGGTTCTAAAGGCGTCAAATCCCTGTACCTCGGTATCAACGACAGCATTCTGTACCGGGCTAAATTGTCGTTTGATGGTTTTTAAATACCATACTTCGTTATAGTTGGTTGAAGCGGTAGCACTAAAATATTTGAAAACCTTAAAATTGGTACTCAACGGGATGCTGTGTTGGAAACCCACTTTTGCATCCCTGAACATTTCCGGTTTAAAGAAAAGCGAATCGGTAGTCTGGATCCTGTTTTCGCCTCTTAAGTTGTATTGCAGATTGATGTTCTTAAAAATGCCCTTTTTTAAACCATCTTTCGACGCAAACGGATACATCCTGTCCACACTCAGCTGAAGTGTTGGCAGGGTCATGTTGATTTGCTCGGTCTGTGTATTTTGAGAATGCGTAGCAGTCACAGACAAATTAACCTGCGGCACCGAGTTGAACGTTTTAGAATAGGAAATCGAGGAGCTCAATGTATTGTTCAATCGGGAACCCACATTAGCCTGGTTGATGGAATTGACAAAGTATTTACTACTTCCCAGATTCACCGAAGCCGAAAAACGCGAGTTTGGATTGGATTTCGAATCCTTCGTGTGCGACCATTGGATATTGTAAATGTTGGTTCGCGAATAATCGGGATACCCTCGTTCGCTGTTAATCAGGTTTTCAAAACGCACATTTACATTCCCGGAGAACCTATATTTTTTGGCATACGAAGTTTCGAAACGCATTGCATAACTTCCGTTGGTATAATAATCGCCTAAAACCGCCAGGTCATAGTTATCGCTCAGCGCAAAATAATACCCTCCATTTTGCAGTGAAAAACCTCTGGTGTTACTGTCATTATAACTGGGAATAATTATTCCCGAACGGGACGTTTCCGTCATCGGAAAAAAAGCAAAGGGTAACGCTAAAGGCGTTGGTACATCAGCAATCACCATATTGGTTAAACCAACCACCACTTTTTTTCCGGGAACTAATTTTACTTTATTGGTTCGAAAATAATATTCCGGGTCGTCAATATCTTTCGCTGTAGTAAACCGTGCATTTTTCATAAAGTAAACGGAGTCGTTTTCTTTTTTGGTGATTTCGGCTTTGACCTTAAACTCGCCCTGGTCGGTTCTGGAATTCCAGACCAATGCTTTTTTGGTTTTATAATTAAAACGGATGGAGTCGGGCTCCACCACATTATTCCCTTGCTTAAAAACCGGTCTTTGTATATACGCTCCTGTAGAATCCTTTATTCTTCCGGCATAAACTTCATTCTTATTATAGTCAATGACGATGATTCCGGATTTTAGTTCAATATCCTGGTAATAAACTTCGGCTTTGTTGTAAAGTGTAATCAGCTTATTCTTTTGGTCAAATTTTTCGTAGTCAACCGCTTTTCGCTTGATCATACTTTCCAATAAAGGCTTTTTTTTGATAGTATCAGCGAGTTTAACTTCGGTTATTTCCAACTCAGGTATCGTGTCATTTTCAGGCTTAGTGTTCTGATTTTTAGGCGGAAAAGATTTGGTTTGGTTTGGT
>JAYUZA010000202.1:0-6394 GCA_043752145.1 Flavobacteriales bacterium | reverse complement strand
AAAATTAAGTACGGTTATTTCAGATATTGGTGTTGAGGTTACGCCTGATGGGGCAGCTGTACTTGGATTGGCAGAAGTGGAGAACATAGGTGTTTTGCAAGACTTGGTGAATACAACAAAATTAAAACCGCGTAAGTATAAAATAGTGCATTATGATTCACCCGATGCGCGTGGGGTAGATGTAGCCTTGCTATATCAGGAAAAATATTTTAAACTTGTCTCAAGCAAGAAATTTCGGGTAATTCTTCCATATGATTCGGCACATGCGACCCGCGATGTTTTGTTGGTGTCGGGCATGTTTGATGGCGAAATGATGCATTTCATGGTCAATCACTGGCCTTCGCGAAGGGGAGGAGAGCAAAGAAGTGCACCCGGAAGGATTGCTGCCGCAAAAGTTTGCAGAGGTGTTATTGATTCTATAACCGCGCTTGATCCTAAAGCTAAAATTATTTTAATGGGCGATTTAAATGATGACCCTGTTAACGTAAGCGTTACAACACATTTAAAAGCAAAATGGAAAAAAGATAAATTGCGTGAAGGCGAAATGTTCAATGTTTCCTACGAAAATTTTAAAAAGGGTATTGGTACTTTAGGATATCAGGATGTTTGGAATTTATTTGATCAAATGATCGTTACACAAGGTCTGCTTAACGATAAATACGCTACTTATACATTTCATAAATATAAAATCTACAATAAGGCTTATGTAAAGGAAGATTATGGCCCGTATAAAGGCTATGGAAAGCGAACCTTTTCAGGAGGTGAATATCACGGGGGCTACAGCGATCATTTTGCCGTGTATTGTTTTTTGATGAAGCAGAAGTAGAGTTCATATTCCTGGGCCAAACCACCCTGACCAGCGCATGGTAGAGAAAATTTATAATAGCAAAATTTTGCGCGTTATCGAATGGTGGTTGTGAGTGAACAGTCTTCGATAACGGACCAAAGTATTTGTCTTTAATATTAATTCTTTCCTCGTCCTACTCATACTGGTTAAGAGCAGGTGTTAGTATGTAAAGCGATCACTTTGCTGTGTATTGTTTTTTGATGACGGAGAAGCAGGAATAAATACGGAACACTCTTCGCCTTCGCTGAAGTTTTAGCGGAAGCAAGGGATAACACTGATTTTTATGATAAAATAAGATCGTAAAACATCATAGATCTGCGTAATCTGCGTTCTAATAAGGAAATTTCATTTAAAAACTCCTCATCGAACTTCCACCACCAAATATTTTTCCTGCTACATCGGTAAAACGTAAGGTTACTTCCAATCCGCCACGTGAAGCCGACCAGGGTGTAAGTTTACTCATGTTCACATCATACGAGATCCCGCAAAAGAAATCTCCGTTGTAATAATGGATCTCGGGAATTATAGCATCTCGTATCCTGTAAGATGCGCCAAATCCTATGGCCGATTCAACATTGTAGCCCGTAAACGATGACGCGTTCTTTAAAACGTAATACGCAATACAACCCACATTAATTTCACGCAGACTCGATTGTTGATTATACAATACTCTTGGTTGCAAACGTAAATTGGTATTGGTAACTCCCTGCGTCATGTATATCATACCTGTATAACGCATAGCTAATGGGTCCCCGCCACCTAAACCAAGATCAGGACGCGTAAAATGATATACCGCAGCGCTGATCACCAATTCGGTTCCGTCATTATTGCTAATGGTGGATGCTTTTCTGCGCAATACATACGCTAAACCACCGCTATAATCAAACGCAGCTTTTGACGCGCTTGCATTTTCGCCCGAAGGTAAACTTGGGTCATATGCATTGTTATTCCACTGACTGTCCCATTTTAATCCGCTACCACTAATGGAACGTTGTTCGTATGCAACTTCAATTCCCAAACTCAATGTTCCTTCGCCCACAATTACAACACCCGAAACATCGCCTGCCAAATGCAATTTTGATAAATTGGCGGCACCGGCTTTATCCTGATAAATATTTATTCCTGCTCCCAAATATGAACCGTATGTTTTTTTACGTTTCCAAAAAGGCGCATCGGCACTAAAACCCATGGTGCGAAATGCATTTCCAAAGGCCGACCACTGACTCCTGTAACACATGTTGGCGCGCAAATAACCGTTGGCTGTTCCGCATAAGGCAGGATTGATGTTCATCACGTTCTCGGTAAACTGACTGAAGTGTATATCCTGCGTGTATCCCTTACCGGTTAGTAAAAGAATAACGGCTAAATATTTTATTGTATGTTTCACGTTCATTATAGTTTTAATGTCACATTACCTTTTTGCGAGAATTCGGTGCCACTATAAAAAATTCCTTCAAGCGTATAAACAAAAACACCGGTATCCAATGGTTTTCCTCTATATGTTCCGTCCCAACCAATGGTAATGTCTGTTGTTTCAAAAACTTTTTGTCCCCAACGGTCAAAAACCCTGAAGGTAAGCGAGGAAATTCCTGAACCACGTACAAATAAAATATCATTCATTCCGTTTCCGTTAGGCGCAAAAATATCGGGCACAAATAAAATTTCGGTATCGTCAATAATAATGGTTACATCATCGGTAGTGGTGCAACCAAAGGCGTTTGTTGCTGTAACGGTATACGTTGTTGTACTTGTTGGTGAAGCAGTTGTTGTTTGACAGGTTGAACAACCTAAATCGCCTGAAGGCGACCATACGAATGAAACACCACCTGTTGCACTTATGGTTGTTGTATTTCCCAAACCAATGGTTTGATCGGGACCCGCATCAGTTGTAAATGCTGCACCAACCGATACTGTTGCAAAAGCGGTATCGCTTCCACAGGCATTTGTTGCCACTACAAAATAATTTGTATTGGAAGTTGGTGAAACAGTTATTGAAGATCCGGTTGAACTATCGTCCCATAGGTAGGTGCTTCCACCGCCTGCGGTTAATGTTGTTGATTGTCCATCGCAAATAATTAATGTTCCTGTAATGGTTGCAATGGGTAACGGATTTACCGTTACTGTAAAACTATCGGTTTCGATACAAACACCATTGGTAACGGTTACGATATACGTTGTATTGGTTGTTGGTGAAATTGTTTCGGTACTTGTAGATCCGCCACTGCTCCAAGAATAAGTTCCACCACCCGTAGCCGTTAATGTTGTGGATGTTCCCTCGCAAATTGTGCTTGTTCCGGTAATGGTCGGGTTAAATGATGCAGGTTCTGTAATTGTTACACTTACTGTATCGCTGCAACCCTGCGAGTCGCTCACAACGACTTGGTAGGTTCCTGCCGCCAATCCGGAATAGGTAATAGTTCCCGGTCCGCCAATCCATGCGTATGAAATAGTTCCGTTGCCACCAATTACTCCTCCTGTTGCAGAACCATCACTCACCCCAAAGCACGAAGCGTTAGTTCCTGTAGCGGTTGCAGTAAGTGTATTACTTGTTGCAATGTTAACCGGACCCATAGTTGCAGTGCAACCTGTGGCATCGGTAACGGTTAGGGTGTAGGCTCCTGAAGCGGCCGCTGATAAATTTTGATCCGGTGAAGCTGTTCCGTTCCAATCATATGTTAAAGCTCCGGAACCTCCGGTAACGGCAATTCCTGAAATGGAACCGTTATTTAACCCACAAGTTGTTCCGCTAATATTTATAGCACTTGTGTCAATTATTGGCGCGCCAACATTTAAAATAGTGAACGGACCCGCTGTTGCAGTACAACCTGCAGCATCGGTAACAGTTAATGTATAACTTCCACCAACAACTGCTGTAAGATCATTGGATGGTGTTGCTGTTCCGCTCCAATCGAATGTTAATCCTCCTGCCGGACTAGATGAAGTAATTCCTGTAATGGAACCTGTGGCCGAACCACAGCTTGCATTGGTAATTGCTATGCCTGTTGTATTGATGGTAACTCCACCTGTATTGGTTAAAACAAAAGGTCCGGCTGTTGCGGTACAGCCCGAAGCATCTGTTACAACTATGGTATAAGAACCGGGAGCTGCTCCGGCTAAATTTGTACTTGCGCTTGCAACAGCGTTCCATGTAAATGTTAATGCACCTGTTCCACCGCTCGCAACAATTCCTGTAATTGATCCATTGTTTAAACCACAGGTTGGGTTTGTTAATACAATTGCAGTTGTATTAATTGTTGGCCCTGCAGTTGTTGTTACTATAAAAGGTCCTGCCGTTGCAACACAACCGTTATCATCGGTTGCGGTAAATGTATATGATCCTCCCGGAATTGATGAAATAGAAGTAGAACCTGTGATTACAGCGTTCCACGCAAGATCCAATGTTCCTGTTCCCCCGCTCACGGTAATTCCTGTTATGCTTCCGTCATTTCCAAAACAACTTTCATTGGTAATGACAACACCTGCACTGTTTATGACCGGGCTTGGTTGATTTAATATTGTATACGGACCCGAAGTTGCCGAACAACCCGTTGCATCGGTTACCGTCAACGTATAGGCGTTACCCGTTAGTCCGGTCGCATTAGCAGCGCTGCCGCCCGATGGTGACCATAAATAAATTAATCCGCCCGAAGGACTGCTTGCTGTAATACCTGTTATTGATCCGTTGGATAAACCACAGGTATTATTGGTAACAACAACTCCGGTTGAATTAATGGTAACACCCCCAACGTTTGTGATCACGAAAGGCCCTGCTGTTGCAGAACAACCAATGGCATCGGTAACAACTAAGGTAAAACTACCCGGTGCCGAGCCTGAAATGGATGGTCCGCCTGCGGGAACAGCGTTCCAAGTATAAGATAAGGCTCCTGTTCCGCCACTAACGGTTATACCACTTATGCTTCCGTTGTTTAATCCGCAGGTGGCACTTGTAATGGCAATGGCTGAAGTATTTATAACGGGTCCGCCCGAATTTGTAATGACATACGGCCCTGTTGTAGCGGTACAACTTGTTGCATCGGTAACTGTAAGCGTATACGACCCGGCCGTTAGTCCTGTGGCATTTGTGGCACTTCCACCCGATGGAGACCACGAATAGGTTAATACTCCGGTTCCGCCACTGGCAGTTATTCCTGTAATACTTCCGTCATTTCCCGCACATGTTTCGTTGGTTAATACAAGACTAGCGGTATTAATTACGATCTGCGGATTTACGGTAATGGTAACAGCTAAGCGATACCATCCCGGACAAAATCCAACATAGTAAGTAGTAGTTGCAGTTAAAGCGGGTGTTGTAAATGTTGTGCCTGTTCCAAGTGAAACGGTTCCAAATTGCGTTGCATACCAATTTAACGTTGTACCACCCGGCACCGTTCCTGTTATGGTTGCAGTTAATGTTGCTGTTGTATTATAACAAATGGTTTGGTTGGTAAGCGTAAAATTATAATTTGAAAAAACTTCGGTTGGTAAACCTGTACCCCCTGAAGTTGCGCCTTTGGGTTGAAATTCCGTAAAACTTAACGAATTTGTTGTTCCATTAGCTCCTCCGGTTGCAGTTCTTGTTGGGGCGCCTGCAGAAATAGCGACATAACCACCACTTCCACCACCACCCGGACCATATGAATCAAACGCGGGAGTTGGTTTATTTTGATTACCACCAGTGCCTCCGTTGGCGTTGATGGTTATTCCCGATACAGTTCCATTGGCATTAATAATTACTGTTCCTCCGCCACCGGCACCACCGGCACCATCAACTCCGTTAAAACCAAAGCCGACATTAAGTGAGCTTATACCGTTAGCCCCGTTTGCCGTTATAACGCCCGAGCCACTAACGTTGTTGTAGCTCATTATAAATACCATACCTGCCCCACGGCCACCACCACCTCCGTCACCATCGTTTTGATCGCCTGCACCACCACCGCCACCAATAAAAAGTCGTCCAGTAGAATAATCTAAAGGTCTTCCGCCTAGGCCGCCATAATTTCTATTATTATCTCCGCCCCAAGCAACATCTCCGGGAGCAACAACTGTAGCATTTTGATTGGAGGAACTCAATGAATTTCCACCACGTCCACCACCACTTGATACTGATCCAACAAGAGAAGGGGTTTCCATTATCCAACAAGTATTGAATGCAGGATTGGATACACCATACCCTGTATACGCAGCGGTACTGCCTGCATTTGCGCCACCACCACCACCACAGTTATGTCCGTTTCCGCCACCGCCACCATTGGTCGGGGCGCCTTTACAAAACTGTGAATTAACGGGAATATATTCGGTCATATAACCCCAAACACTTTCACCTTTTTCGGCACCTTCAGTTCCGCCTGATGCACCAAATTGACCTGCTCCAAAACCTGATAAATTTTCGGAACATGTTCCTCCTCTAAAACCTAAGGCATTTACATTTATACTTCCTCCTGCACCAAATGATGTTAGGCCCTGAACTTCTACCGAAACAATTCCGCCTTTATTTCCATCCCATATCTCGGCTGTTAAACTTGAATTTATGGTTAATGTTGTATATCG
>JAYUZA010000201.1:0-2436 GCA_043752145.1 Flavobacteriales bacterium | reverse complement strand
GGTTTTGATCCTGAAACAAATGTGTACTCAGGAAAAACCAAACCTATTAAATGGGTTAAAGTTCACGCATTACCCGACCACGTTTATTTCAACCACTCACAACACGTAGTTGCCGGTAAAGTTGAATGTAAACAATGCCATGGCGAGATGGAAAAAATTGACGTTGCACGTATTCAACCTGCAGCAGTATTAAATTCAATTGAAAATAACATCAAAATCATTTCTCGTCCTACCTTAACCATGGGCTGGTGTATTGACTGTCACAGTCAGGCAAAAGTTCAAATGGATGGCAACGGATATTACGATGAAATGAAAAAACGTTTGTTGTTAGATAAGAAACTGTACCAAAAACACCTGGATGATGAAAACATCACAGTAAAAGACATGGGTGGATGGGAATGTTCAAAATGTCACTATTAATAATTGTTCAACCGAGGATAAGGATTTATGAGTAACAAAAAAATATATTGGAAAGGTCCCGAAGAATTAACTAAGGACCCCAATTACATGAAGACTGTAGCCAATGAGTTTGCAGAAGATCTTCCAATGGAAGAGTTCTTAGGCGATGCTAATGCAATGGCCAATAGCTCCACTTCAAGAAGAGATTTTTTAAAGTTCACCGGTTTCAGCTTAGCCGCTGCAACCCTTGCAGCTTGCGAATCTCCCGTTGTAAAAACCATTCCGTATGTAAACAAACCTGAAGATGTAACACCGGGTGTTGCTTCATGGTATGCTTCAACATATTATGATGGTCAGTTGTTCGGGAACATTTTGGTGAAAAGCCGCGAAGGTCGTCCTATCTTTATTAAGGGAAACAAACAGTTTGGTCTTGCCGGTGGTGCTTTGCATCCGCGTATTACCGCCTCAGTTCTTCCCTTATATGATGCAGCCCGTCTTCAGGGTCCAACCATTTTAGGAAAAGAAAAATTATGGAAAAAGGTTGACGAAGAAATAACAACTGAATTAGAGAAAGTTGTTGCAAGTGGTGGAAATGTCCGTATTCTTTCAAATACAATTACAAGTCCTTCAACACTTGATGTAATAGGAAAAGTGATCGCGAAATTAAGCGGTACTAAAGTAGAAGAAGCCCTGGTGGAAGCAGAACCGCAACCGGTTGCTGATGCTACTGTTGTGGCAAATGCTTGTGATACCCCAATTTCAAAAGCAAAGATTAAACACATTCAATACGATTCAATCTCCTATTTCGCAATGCGTCAGGCAAATTGTAAATCGTTTGGAAAAGCTGTTATACCTGATTACGATTTCTCAAAAGCAAAAACAATTGTTAGTATCAATGCCGATTTTTTAGCAAACTGGTTATTGGTAAACCAAAACACCGTAGGATATTTAGTGAACCGTAAAGCCGAGAACGATTGGATGAGTAAACACTTCCAGTTCGAATCTACTTTATCATTAACAGGATCAAATGCCGATGTACGCGTTGCCATTAAACCATCACACGAAGGTTTGGTAGCTGCTGCTTTATATCAGCATGTAACCGGTAAATCTATTACCAGTGTTCCTGCCGATATTTTAGAAAAAACAAAAGCTGCCGCTACAGAACTTACTGCACGTAAAGGTGAGTGTTTGGTTGTTGCAGGTGCAAACGATGAAAACGTTCAGTCAATTGTAAACGCTCTTAATTTTGAATTAGGCAATTACAATTCTACTATTAATTTGAATAACCCGGTTAACATGTTTAACGGGAACGATAAGGAAGTTGAAGCTTTATTGGCCGAAATGGAAGCCGGTACAGTTGGCGCCTTATTGATATATGGTTGCAATCCTTCATACTCTTTGCCAAAAGAATTAAAGTTCAGCGAGAACCTTAAGAAAGTTGGATTAACCGTTTCATTCGCAGGTTATGCTGATGAAACTGCGAGCCGTTGCAAATATGTTTGTCCTGATCATCATTATTTGGAAGCGTGGAACGATCACAATCCGAAAATGGATCACTACTCGTTGCAACAACCATTGATTCGTCCTTTATACAACACTGCTGCATGGCAGGAAAGTTTATTGGCTTGGTCAGGTTTGGCTCCGCGTGAAAAAGACAGCAAAGTATATTACAATATTATTGCAGGTAACTGGGAAAAATACGGTTTTCCAACGCAAACCGAATACGCAACATTTGCCGATTACTGGAATCATAAATTACACAACGGTGCGGGCTCAATGCCTGTAACAGCCGCTTCATCACCTGCTGCAAATGCGGGCGATGTAAATGGTGCTGGAAAAGCTGTTGAAGCTATCAAAGGCGGTGCATGGGAAGCTATCTTCTACCAAAAAATTGGTATGGGTGATGGTCAACAGGCCAACAACCCTTGGTTACAGGAATTACCTGATCCAATTTCTCGTGTAACTTGGGACAACTACGCAACCATGTCTCCGGCCGATATGGAGAAAATGGAATTGAACCTGCTAATAGCACAGGAA
>JAYUZA010000200.1:0-2440 GCA_043752145.1 Flavobacteriales bacterium | reverse complement strand
GAGAATTTTGGCGGTGTCATACATTTTGCTGCCTATAAAGCGGTTGGTGAATCGGTTGAAAAACCATTGAAATATTACACGAACAATATTAATTCGCTGGTGGTGGCATTGGAGTTATGCGAAGAATTCAACGTTACCGATTTTATTTTTTCTTCTTCCTGTACAGTGTACGGCACACCATCAAGTATTCCTGTAACCGAGAATACCGAATTTGGAATTGCCGCATCGCCTTATGGAAATACTAAAATAATTTGTGAAAATATTTTGACTGACCTGACACATTCGGGCAATTGGCTTAAGCCGATTATTTTACGGTATTTTAATCCTATTGGCAGTCACCCCAGCGGAATAATTGGTGAATTACCCATTGGGGTACCCAACAATCTTGTTCCCTTCATTAATCAAACTGCTAAAGGAATACGAAAAGAGCTAACTGTTTTTGGAAACGATTATAATACACCTGACGGCACCTGCATTCGCGATTATATACATGTATGTGATCTTGCACTGGCACATGTTCAGGCCTTGAAAAAAATAAATTCCTTTAATCAATTCCCGATGATCTTTAATTTAGGAACAGGAAAAGGAAATTCGGTTATGGAAGTGATCAATACCTTTGAAGAAGTAAACAAAGTGAAAGTGAATTTCACAATAGGTAAAAGACGTTCAGGCGATGTGGAATCAATTTACGCCAACGTATCAAAAGCCGAAAAGGAACTTGAATGGAAATGTAAATACGATCTAAAAGACGCATTGACGCATTCTTGGGAATGGGAAAATAATTATTCATCCATAAAAAACAAAGTTTGAGAATTTTTATATTCATATTATTCTTTTCAGGTATTCAGTTTTGCGCAGTTTCGCAAATGAGTCTTGGAAATCTGTATGTAGGCAATACATTACAGGATAAAGATTCAATTCCACGTCAAGACCGTTGGGTGTTTGACATTTCACACGAACAATGGCTAACACAACCTGCGGGCATTAAAAGTAAACCTGTTTCATGGGGATTTGCTTTCACGCGTATGTTTGAATATCCTTTTTCACGTAATTTCAGTTTAGGTTTTGGTGTGGGTATACGATCACTGCAACATTACCACAATGGAAGCTTTGGTGAGTATGTTCAAACTGATAATTCCATTAAAGATTCGTTGGTTCCAATTCATTCATCGGTAAAATACTCAATTAATAAAACAGCCATGAATTTTGTTGACGCTAGTGTTGACATACGCATCAAGGCCGGTAAAAAAAATACATTTAAATTTTATGTAGGATTCAAAGGCGGCTATTTATTCAGTGAACATCTTAAGTACAAAGATGCTTACGTGAAATATAAACGCTATAATATTGGTGGATTCAATAAATTCACTTACGGACCAACGATTCGTATTGGCATTAACAATGTTTGCTTATACGCGAATTATTTACTTGCTCCGATATACGAAAACAACAGCAAACAAAAAATTGAATCGGTTTCTGTTGGCATAACATTATTTTTTTTATAAATGCAGGGTAAATTCAAAAATATAACCTTGTTGTTTCTTACATTCTTTTATTTCACGAATTTAAAAGCGCAATTTGCACCAGCTGCAGGTCAGCCGGGCACCAGCGCCATGCATAAGGACAGCAGTGCTTTTATTGAATGGGTTTCGGGTTGTGAAGTAGTGCGGGGATACCAAAATATAACCAATACAAGTGTTGGATTTGCATCGACCGGTGACAGTGCAGAGGTTTTTGGGATTGCCGGCAGCAATGGTGTAGTAAGTTTAGGTGATGCAGGAGAAGCTGTTTGTAGTTTCTGGACGTCTATTTCAAACGGGCCGGGTTATGATTTCGCGGTTTTTGAAAATTCGTTCAACGATGAATTTTTAGAACTGGCTTTTGTTGAAGTAAGCAGCGATGGAATAAATTATTTTCGATTTCCGGCAACAAGTTTAACGCAAGACACCGTTCAGGTAGCCACATTTGATTCACTTGAGACAGTAAAAATAAATAATCTGGCAGGAAAATACCGTGCGCTATACGGAACTCCGTTTGACCTACAGGAATTGTCAGGAACTCCCGGACTCGATATCAATTTTATCAATCACATTAAAATAATTGATGTGGTGGGAAATATTGATGACAATTATTGCACATACGATCAATACAGCAACAAAATAAATGACCCCTGGCCTACCGAATTTCCTACGGGCGGATTTGATCTGGAAGCCATTGGTGTAATTAATAATTGGATCAATACCATACCCGAAGACGAAAATGGATCACTGCAAATGAATTTTTATCCGAATCCGGCAACCAATGTGATCAATATCCTTTCAAACGAAATTCAAATTTCCATTTACAATTTAAACGGAAGAAGAATTGAAGGATTAAATATGAATTCCATACGACAAATCGATATTTCGAATCTGCAGAAGGGAATTTATTTTGTGGAAAT
>JAYUZA010000199.1:0-2441 GCA_043752145.1 Flavobacteriales bacterium | reverse complement strand
AATTTTCCGGTAGCATCAAAATGAAATAAGAATACACCGTTTTGTTTTTTATAAGTTCCACCTTGTTTGGACGGAGCGCCTTTCATTTCATAATCCTGGTATGTGATCAAAACATCACCAGAATTTAAAACGTTTATTCCAGTTGTATAATATTCTTCGCCATTTAATTCAAGTGGCTTTTTTTGATTTCCCGGCTTGGCTTGTTGCGCTTCCATATCTTTAAAAGTAGGAGCTGTAACGTAATCAAGTTTTCCCGCAGTTATTCTTACAACCTGGTAATTGGTAAGTGTTATTTCTGACCATCCTTTTTTTACTACATCGTCATAAAATTTTTCGGTTGGATCTTTTGATATGCCGCCACCGTAAACATACGTATGACCGTCTTTTTCATAAACACCTTCAATGTTCCAGCCGTTACAAGGCGATTCAAAAGAAACTCTTTCTAAGACCTTACCTTTTGGACTAACTCTTACGTAAGTAAAATTATTTGGTTTTGGATCACCGTATGGTTTCGATTTCATTGGGTTAAATATGATCACCCAATCTCTTGGTGATTCATCAT
This sequence comes from Flavobacteriales bacterium, assembly GCA_043752145.1. Classification (GTDB taxonomy): domain Bacteria; phylum Bacteroidota; class Bacteroidia; order Flavobacteriales_D; family UBA2798; genus DASPJQ01. The sequence goes on along the minus strand of JAYUZA010000199.1, from coordinate 1,879 downwards.
TTGTTTGATCTTTACTATCAGTAATAGGTCCCGAATAAATAGTATTGTTTGCGTATTGAAAGTCAAGCGTATCGATCTCCTTAAAATTTACAGTATTGTTATCTACATTTAAAATTGTATAATGTAAAAAATAATTCCATGGCATCTTTTTTATTTTTTTACCTGCAAGGGTTAAAACTGATTTATCAGCGTATACATCGTAGTATCTGCCTGTAAAAGAATAGTTAGCACCATTCTCAGATTCAGCTTTTGTTTTTTCAAGGTATTTGGTTTTCTTGTTGTAACCCGAGAACCAATTGTAAGTAGCCGAATTTTCTACCTGTTGAAAAGCTAAACACAAGCAACTCAATTTTATAGTTGGTTGCACAGTAGTGTATGAATATTCGGTGTAACGTTGTCTGTAAGCACGTTCTTCTTCTCTTGAAGTGCCAAGTGAATTAAGATCTTTATCGTAAGAATATAACTCGTATTTAATATTTCCACCAAGACTTGCGTTTGCAATCCCCAAAAAATTATCTCTTTTTGTGCTTGATCCGGTTGGTAAAATATATACCATGTCAATTGTTCCTTTATCCTTATTTACCTCAATGCTTTCTAAAAAGCCTCTTTTGGCTTTATTTGAAACTTCGTAAGATTTTTCTAAAACAGTTGCCTGTGCATTTGTTTTGTGGTTTAAGCTTAGCAGAAACAGGAGGGCCGAGCATAAGGTAGTTTTTGTTTTCATATATTATTTAGTTTAAATATTTTTGTTGGTCAAAGTTGCTTCTTTCATACAGTTATTACAATCCGTAGCAGTGGGTATATTATATCAGTAGCATTAGGTATTATTTTTTATTCGGTTTGTGAGAAAGAGGTTTGTAATAATAATCGCACATTAAACCGGTTTTAATAGCAAGCTTTAAAAGTCCTATCAGTGTTTTGGTATTTGTTTTTTTTAAAATATTCTTCCGGTGTGTATCTACTGTACGGATACTTATTTTTAGTGTTGTTGCAATGGATTGTGAACTGTGTTCGTCGAGAATAAGCGATACAATTTCTTTTTCTCTTGATGTTAAGTCAGCTTTCAAAGATTTAGTTTTATGAGGCAAAGCTAAAGAGACTTTAAAATAAAACTGTCAGTACCGATAGGTATTTTGCAAAAGAGAAAAGGGGTTAACCCATTATATTGTTGTTGTATGCGTACTTAATGAGTCCAACTATTGTTTTTGCTTTCGATTTTTCGAGGATGTTTTTGCGATGCGTTTCAACAGTGCGCGGACTGATAAATAATTTTTCGGCAATATCGGCGGTTGTTAATTCGTCGCAAACTAATTTCAATATTTCTAATTCACGCGTGGTAAGGTCTTCTTTTTGTGCAACGGACTCGTTCTTTTTCCGACTTTGATTTAGCATGTGACGCATCACCTCATTGCTATAAAAAGTACCATCGTCCATAATTTTATTAATGGCTGCAAGTAATTCTTGTTTCCCGGTATTTTTTAAAATATATCCTTCGGCTTCCGACTGAAGAATTTCATTAATGATAGCGGGATCGTTAAACATGGTTAGTACCAGCACTTTTATTCCGGGAAATTCGTTTTTTATTTTTTTAGTAAGCTCCGTGCCGCTCATGCCAGGCATGCTGATATCAGTGATGAGCAGGTCTACCGGATTTTTTTGGATGTAGGTGAATGCGTCCAATCCATTAAGTGCCTCGTGCACAAAATGCAACTGAGTTTCTTTTTTTAAAAGGGATCTAATGCCATCAATAAACATTTGATGATCGTCGGCTATTACAATTTTTAATTCTTTATCCATTTTTCAATTTCAGATTAATGTAAACCACTGTTCCTTTTTGAAGTTCAGATTCTAATTTTATATTTCCATCGAGCATAGAGAT
>JAYUZA010000198.1:0-6417 GCA_043752145.1 Flavobacteriales bacterium | reverse complement strand
AGCAGCTTTTTTAGCAGCTGGTTTTTTTGTAGCAGCTTTTTTAGCTGGTTTCTTTGCAGCAGCTTTCTTAGCAGCTGGTTTTTTTGCAGCAGCCTTTTTCTTAGGAGCTGCTTTTTTTGCTTTTGCCATGTTTATTTGTTTTTGGTTGTGCTAAATATATAAATGAATTATTATGCTGCGCATTTTTGCAAATTTTTTTGTTAACCGATTTTTTTGTGAATTGTTGAAAGCGAAAAATTCCTCCTCTGAGCCCCCTCGGGCGCCCCTCTGAGCACCCAATGAACTCCCTCTGAAAAATTGCTTTTTATATAGGAAACTCCTGTGTTGCCAAGGCTTTTGCGATGTCGCCCACAGTGTTCAACACAGTATTTACCGTCTCAAATTTAAGCTTGATAACGGTCTTCTTTTTACCTCGCATCTCCCGATAATTTAGTTTTTTGAGTGCCTCTCCCTCGGCAATTGCGATCTTGTTGCCGGGTAACACCGCAAATAATTTACCATCTGAGTCAGGTAAAACAGTTATGTTCGACCACTGTTCCCTCGAATATTTGACCACCGTTCGGTATTGTTCACTCATATAATATAGGTCTATATCATTAATAGAACCTACTTCCTTATCGAACGTGGGTACAACCGCCACTTGAACATAGTCTTCCTCCTCCTGAAGTTTATCTATATTATAGATACCAAAGCGATGTACCTCTATCGCCTGAAATACATCGGCTATCTTTTGCTTACGCATCTCCTCCTCTATCGCTTTACGCAAAGCCAAATTGTACTTGTTCTTCCAATAAGAAGGACTGAATGCAAGAAGGGACTTGATAGGAAAGAAAGGTTGTATTAAGGTTTTGTACTTTGCTTTTCCATTGGGTGATACTAATTCCAAAGCAAACATTCCATTATCGGCCGGCTGCAAATCACATTTGCCCGAGGCAGCCCATACCGGCCAAGGCTCTTTATTTTGCTTCTTCCATAATAATAATGAAGCCAATGTTTTTGTTCCGTTCAACTCCACGCTCTGGTAACAATATATATTGGACCAGGTAACTCCATACTCTTTTATCTTTCCCTGTAAGGTGAGGTCGTTCCTGTTCTTCTTTATCTCCACCGTTCTATCATTAAGGTATACATCCAGCAAGGCCATATAATTGAAGGCAAAATAACTTCCGTCAAACGGGATCCTGGACTCATCCACATTCCTTCGTGCGCTTTGCATGATCTTTTGCTTCTCGGGGTTCTCGACTCCCGAAAGATCTTTTAAATAGATCCAGTTCCTAACCGATGCCTCGTCAAGATAAAACGCATGGTAGTTGCCCGAATTTTCAAAAGAAGCCATGCGCACGTTGATCACTTTTCCCGAGTCAAGAAATACTTCCTCATTATTTTGGCTCGCCCTGATCTCAAACATGCCACCCGAATTAAATCGCTTGAGCATTCCTGCTGCATCATATGATAAAGGTATACCAGTAGTAAAAATATCGTTCATGGTGTGCATTTCCCTGAATCTTATATTGATCTTACCTTTTATAGTATTACCGGCCGAATCAACAAAGATCTTTCCGGGTATCTCCACGGTAGTTCCGTACTTATTTCCTGCCATAAATGTTTTTCCCGAATCGGCATCAATAATTACGTCCTGCAACTTAATATTTACCTCAGTAAATGGCGGTTTTACCAAGGGGTCCATTTTAGCAACCGCTTTCACACTGTCGGTCTTAACCGACTCTTGTTGCTCCTTTTTTTCACCGCAGGAAGTAAACATAGCTGCTGTTAACAATAGCGTACCAAAAGCCCCGGGCCAAAATTTTATGTTTAGTCTAGTTTTCAAATTTTCGCGAATTACAATATTTTAAATAATAGTCGACCGAAACTTCCCAATACGCCATTTGATCGATCATGAATTTTTTTCCATAGGGAAATGATCGTGACTCATAATTTGCTTCGATCTGCCCTGCTGTTTCCTTGATGCCTACATTATACGCTGTGGACAGAAATTTGAGTTGCTCGATCTTTGAAAGTCCTTTCAGATCGTATTTTGCCACACAATGATCGATGAAACAACATACATAACGGGTTTGCCAGTTCATGTCTTTAAGGCGATCAAAACGGATCTGACGTCTGGTCTTTTCGTTTTTTTGGTTGATGCAAAGGCCGGCATATTTTAATTTAAGATCCTTATTGTCATTCAAGGCCTGCTCTAATTTAACTACGAACGAAGGTTTAATTTGAAATTGACCAATGGAAAAATCCAATACATCGGAGCCCAATTCAACATAGGTAATGGCAAGGCTTTGTTCTTCCACCATACCCGAAAAAACCGAATTGCGTATGTATTCAGGAAAAACAATGCTCTTTACCAGATCATCATCCACCTTGTACTCGCGTGCAATAGCCTCAATTTCCTTTGCATGTTTGTGTATTTGCTCCAACGCAACAGCATGATCATTCCCGAAAAAACGACTAACGTTTACCGGATTAAGACAGGAAACAGCAATAAGTAAGGCAAATAGTTTCAACGGATCTTTTTTGTAATAACGATATTACAATAAGTTTGTTTCGGATTTATGACTCATCGTCATACTTTCCCAACAGGCGTTGTTTAATTTCTTCGATGTGTTTGTCCTTTTTTGTCTGGCGCATACGAATTGCGCTTTTGGTAAAATACTTGTGCATGCTCAGGAATTTAACCTGCAGTTCATCCCATGAACGTTTATTTCCAACAATGCCACGCTCATTCAATTCCATTCGAAGGGTATCGGCAATTTGATGAAAATCATCGCGTCCCAAATAATCAAGATCTGCATCGCATATTATTTCCTGCAAATGCGATTTAGGGTCGTGGGGAATAATAGTGGCGTAAATAAGTTTTTCCACCTCATCAACCTGCTCGGGCGTATAACCGTACAAGGGCAAAATTTCTTTGGCCATATCAATTCCTATTGGCTCGTTCTTGGCATACTGAGCAACAAATCCCGCGTCATGGTACGTGGCTGCCGATTTCAAAACGAACATTTCTTCACCGGTAATACCTTCCAATAACGCAATGCGTTCAATGGCTTCAACAACATCATAGGTATGGTGAATACCGTGGTAATATAGATTATCGGGAAGTTTATCCTTCAACACTTTCATAATATGACGTTCGGCCTTTTTGTAATTAATGCTACTGAAAAGGTGAAGGTCAACGTACTTTTTAAATTTCTCGTTCGGATAAATTCCCTCTTCGTCCTCCGATAATCCGGGTTTGATACGGTGTACATAGTACATATCAATTTCACCGGTATTTTTTGTGGCAATCTTTCCACGATAGGTACATTCGAAGAACGGTTCTATTTCGGCATAGGTAGACCCCGAGACATTCATCATTCCCGGTTCACAGGCCGTTTCCAAACGACTGGCCACATTTACCGTGCTTCCCCAAATATCATAGGCAAAACGTTTAATACCCACAACACCCGCAATAACTTCTCCCGTATTAATTCCTATGCGCAGTTCCCAAGGATCTTCGTTGCGTTCAACAAAAGCAGCGTTCATTCGCCTCATGCTGTTTTGAATTTCAAGCGCTGCTAAAACCGTGTCAATGGGATTACTTTTATTTCGTATTGGTAAACCACCCGCGCACATGTACGCATCGCCAATGGTCTTTATTTTTTCTAATCCGAATTTTTGAATGCGCTCATCAAACTCAATAAAATAGGAGTCGAGGCGCTCAACCAATTCAGACGGGCGCATTTTTTCGGCTTGTTTGGTAAATCCTTTGAAGTCGGTAAACATTACCGTTACCTGCCTGTAACTTCGTGCCGATGCTTTACCACGTGTTTTTAATTCTTCGGCTGTATCCTTGGGTAAAACATTCATCAATAAATTTTCAACCTTCTCCTTCTCGATCTCCAATAATTTATTTTGTTCTTCAATTTTTTGATTTTGCAACATTACCTCTTTGGTACGTTCACGAACCTCACGCGCCAGTTTTATCCTTTGCGTTTTCATGTTATAAATACGCATTTGCCAAACACCCCATAAAATTGCACACACCGCTATAAATGCAAACGCACGGAACCACCATGTGGCCCAAAACGGTGGAGTAATGTGAATGTTTATGACTGCCGGACTTTTTGACCAAACCCCATCGCTGTTTGCTGCATAAACTTTAAACTTATAATCGCCATAGGCCAGTTTTGTATAGTTGGCACTTCTCGTGTTCCCAACAAAACTATATTCATCCTCGGCTCCCTCCAAAATATATTTGTACTGATTGTTTTCGGGATTTGAATAATGCAAGGCCGAAAAATGTATGGTAATATTGTTTTGACGATGTGTAAAATAAACATCCTTTTGATAGGTTGCCGATTTTTGCAGGGGCGAATCATCACCGATCATAAGCGGTTTATTCAATAAGGAAATATCGGTAATGGCTACTAATGGTTTGTTATCATTGATCCTGATTTTTTCGGGATTAAAAATATTGTATCCGTTTATACCACCAAATAGTAATTCACCATTTGAATTTTTAAAATAAGCACCTGTATTGAATTCATTACTTTGTGCCCCGTCCTTCTCCTCATAATTTCTGAATTTTTTTGTAACAGGGTTGTACATCGACAGACCACGGTTCGTACTCATCCATAAATTTCCTTTATCATCTCCTAAAATTCCGTAAACAACATTGTTCGACAATCCTTCCTCTTCCTTGTAAAAAACGCTTTTCCCTGTGGCAGGATCGAATTTTAAAATACCTGCTCCAAATGTTCCCATCCACAACATGCCCTTCTTATCCTCCCACATCGAGGTAATTAAAATTTCATCGTTGCCTTTTACGGTCCTGAATAAATTATATTTTTTGAATGATTTGATCTCCAGCTTTCCTTCACTCACTGCCGACTCGATCCGGAATAAAAAACCGTCATCGGATGAAACCCATTTTATATCCTTAGAATCCTTGAAAATACAACGAATAAGACGTGAGTTTGGCATATCCATCATTGCGCCTTCGTTGTTTTTTCCATTAAAGAACCAAAACTTGCCTGTTGTTTTATTTACAATGCTTAATCCTTGTTTTGTTGCGAGCCATAAAAATCCGTTCTCATCCTCAATGATCCTGTAAACCCTGTTATCGCCATATTTATCAAAATCAGGTTTAAATGCAACACGTTCAAAACTTACGTTTGTAAAACCGGGGCTGATCTTCAATTTAAAAAATCCATCAATGGCTCCGATCCAAACCTGATTTTGTTTGTCCTGATAAACCGAAAATACGCTGTTATCATTGGCAGCGGTCCTGTTTTGTGCTTTGTGCTGAAAATGATAAATTATTTCCTGTGCGGGAACAACAAAATTTAATCCTTCGCGGGTACCTACCCAATAATTTCCATCCGTTGATTCGGCAAAACTCCAAACCGCTTTATCGTTTAAGGAAAATGCCTGATTGGATACACTGGTTACATGACCCAAAAATTGTTTTCCGGGATCGTAGCGGCTAAGTCCGTTGGAAGTACCAACCCAAACACAACCACTTTGATCTTCCAAAAAGCAGGAAACATTGTTCTCGACCAACGAACTTGGAATATTCTCGCTGGCATGGTTGTGATGATACTTATAGCGATTTGCTTTTGAAGGTTCAATTATAGTAAATCCTTTGCCGCTGGTACCAACCAAAACATTATCGGTTCGGGTAACATAAACACTTCTAACGGAGTTGGAACTTATGCTTGCCTTGTTTTCGGGTTCATGCACCAAACGATCGAAACGATAGCTGCCGAATGATCCCCATATCTTGTACAACCCAGCGTTGGTGGCTACCCAAATATCGCCTGCGCTGTTTTGCGTGATAGACCAAATAATATCGCTTGACAAAGGGTTATTGAAATTATCGCCCTGCTTGAATGTATTAATTGCTTTTGTTTTGAGATCGTAAACGAACAAACCATTATCGCCTGTACCGATCCACAAATACCTGTCCTTTTGCAAAAACAACGACTGCACATGATTTGTGCCTAATTCTTTTGAGCTTAACACTAAATCGGGAATGCGGGTTTTAATATTGATGAAAGCAACTCCACCGCTTTCGGTTCCCATGATCATGCTTGTGCTACTGCGCGCCAATGCATAAACAAAGCGGCAGTTAGGGCCAAAATTGAGTCGCCTTACTTTTTCGCTGGCTTTATTAAAAACGTTCAATCCGCCACCATCGGTACCGATCCATAAATTTCCTTTTCCGTCATCGCAAATGGATTGAATAAAATTATTGGAAAGCGTGGCAGTATTATTTTGCGCACTTTTATAGACCTTGAATGAATACCCGTCAAATTTATTTAACCCGTCCTGCGTACCTATCCAAACAAATCCTTTCTCGTCCTGCACCATTGTATTTACCGAACTTTGTGAAAGACCATTGTTGATCGTATAATTCTGGAAACG
>JAYUZA010000197.1:0-2448 GCA_043752145.1 Flavobacteriales bacterium | reverse complement strand
AGTTTCCGCATGCATTAAATATTCCAAATGCTATTTATCCGAATATTGTCTGGCGGGGTGCGATGGCTCGTCCACCTAATGCGCGGAATTTTTTGTAGATAAAATTAAGTCTTCAAAAGGTTGTGATAAGCCAAAAAATTCGGATTAGATGGTGACTTTTTTGGTTGCTTTTTGTGTGGCAGACAAAAAGTGACAAAGAAAACGCCTGGATAATATATTAATGTGAGAAATCAGAAACTCACTAAAAACAACAGGGCCGCTTAACTTTCGCTAAGCGGCCTGCTGACCCAAGTTAAACCTTCCCGTTATTTTACTTTAGCTACGGGATTCGCCAAACCTTTAAATTCTACTGCTTCTAATTTTATTGATCCAACAAATATTTTCGCTTTCGCTAAAATTGGAATTTTATTTTTATCATCGGTGATCCAAACACTCAGATCTTCGTTCTTTTTAAATACACGTCCGGTTGATACCACCGGTACAAATCGCATACAACGGTATTTTCCACTTCTGAGCGATACTGTTTCTTTTCCCATGTATTTAATTTTTAAAGGGAATAATTCGGCATCACAAATTGTATTGATGGTAAATACATCACCCACTTTTGCATTTTCAAAATTCAGTGTTCGTGCGTAGTAGAACGATGATAACATATCCTGAATATGCGCAGGCGCGTCCATCGATTTTCCTTCGCCAAGATCAACTTTGTTCTTGTTTTGCAAAAACGTATAGTCTTGTTTTATTTCATATCCGCCTTCGTTCACACGTCTTACAAACAACCATGGGAAAACTCCCTGATCATCCATATACGATTCGTAACGGTCGCGCACTTTAAAAAACCAGTCAAATGCCCCCAACGATTTTCCGGTTCCTTCAACATGGAACAATTTTCGTCCCTGAACTTTTTTATCGCAGGCATTTACTTTTAAAATTGCTTCACCGGCATCTACAAATCCATAGTGTACACGGTAGCGCAAAACTTCACCTTCTTTAAAGGCTTCGTTTTTAATTGTTCTGAATTCGGCATTCTCATTAACAGGAACCGAATTCAATAAATTCTCGTGTTTTTCTTTTTCTTTAAAAGAAGGGGCCAAAGCAATAATGATTAAGAACACTCCCCATTTTAAATAATTCGTTTTCATTTTAGTTTACTTTAGGTAGTTAGGGTAATTCAAATTGCGTACCAAATTCAAATTTTTCACACAATTTATTGATTATCAAGAGTAAAATCTTATTAACAGACCTTTAAATCGAGCAAAAACCTCTGTTTTTAGATCCATCAATTGGACCTTACTATTGTATTAAAGGGTATTTTTGTTGCCCTTCTTATTATAACGTGAATAACGACCAAAAGGTATATCAAAACAGTCAAAAATTACGCTTTGCCGTTATGTGCAACGGTAATGAATTACAGCAATGGCAGGTTGATTGTTTGAATGAATTGTTAACGTTGAATTTTGTTGAACCGGTTTTACTTATTGAAAATAAAACTACACCAAAAGAAAAACCGAATTTCATTTCCAAATTTGTTCACTATCCCTACTCTCTTTTATTTTACCGCATTCATAAACGCATTATAAAAGTTAGCAAGCAACGTGTTGCAGGATTTCGGTTAGAATTTAATTCTGTTGAGCGAATACACTGCATAGTTGAAAAAAAAAGCAAGAACACCGAGTTCTTTTCGCAAGAGGATATTGAAAAAATAAAAAATTATAAATTGGATTTCATTGTTCGATTTGGTTTTAACATTATTCGGGGTGAAATATTAAATGCCGCTACACTGGGTGTTTGGTCGTATCACCACGGTGATGAAACACAATTCAGAGGAGGTCCGCCTTGTTTTTGGGAGGTTTACAAAAAAGAAAAAACCGTTGGTGCCATACTGCAACGATTAACCGATAAACTTGACGGTGGCATTGTTCTTAAAAAAGGAAATTTTGAAGTAGTGGATCATTCGTATAAAGATACGATGACCAATGTGTATGAATTAAGTTCAGGTTGGATCAAGCAGGTTTGTATAGATATAAAAAACGGAACAAGTGCCTATTTTAAGAATGAACCTTCGAAAACCACTGCTCCTATTTATACTTATCCTCGCAACGGTGTTATGCTCGTGAACTGGTTTAAAAAAGCGGGACGAAAAATCAGTTTTCATTATAAAGATCTTTTTAAACCTGAAATATGGAAAGTAGGTATCATCAAGACCGGAAATTCAGCAGAGATAGGAAAAAATCTTTCGCAAAAAATAACATGGTATGAAAATCCGGTGCGTGCAGGATATTATGCCGATGGTTTTGTTATTAGTGAAAATGGAACCGATTTTTTATTGGTCGAAGATTTTACCTACCGGTTGGGGAAAGGAAAAATTTCGCGCATCGATCTTTCTACCAATGAAACAACAACGCTTATTCAAAATCCATTTCATTTATCGTATCCCTTTACGTTTTC
>JAYUZA010000196.1:0-2453 GCA_043752145.1 Flavobacteriales bacterium | reverse complement strand
TAAATTTAATTCTTTTGCAAGTATTGAAGCCTGGAGGGCAAGCATAAGGCTTGTATCAGAGTTGCTTCTTCTCAATTCTTCACTAAGTTCGTTCAGGTGTTTCACTTTGGTTGCGTTAGACTTATCATTTTTAAGAAGAATAAGAAGTGAGTCGGTTTTCCCGTCCGTACCGGCACGTGTGGAAGATGACTGCGCTAATGAAAAAGCATATGCGTAGCTAAGTAGAAACAGAATAAGACGATATATTGATCTTTGTTTCAAAATGAGATTTAATTATTTTTCTTTTATTATCTCTTTCACTTCATTTCCGTACATTAAATAATAGAGCCCGATCGATAGTCCGGTAAAATCGGCTTGTTTGCCACAACCCTTTTTTTTGATGTTGCCATACATGTCATAAATTTCGAATTCGGTATTTACACTGAATTCGATGAAATTATTTTTACTATCAACAATTCTCCTATTACTAATATTGACCAGTTTTGGATTTTTAAATTCAAGCGACTCTGAACATTGATATGCAGAGTCAACGGCCTTGATTCTTATTTTGTACAAGCCACATGTGGTATCTAATTGTAAACTATATTCATTGTTTCCGATTCCTTTACCTGCTATTTCTTCTACAAGAAGCCACTTATTCCATCTGAAATCCTGGATCTGGTACCTGGTATTTTGTTTTTCATTTTCTACGCTCCATTTGAGAAAACCATTTTGATCAAGCTCAATGGTTTTAAAATAAATTCCTTTTTCCTGACCAAAAGAGGGTAAAGACAAAAAAACGAATATGATAAATAGGAATCTCATTTTATATTTTTTCCAAATTGGTTCTGGTAAGTTCATTTGTTATTTCACCGGTATTAACCGTTGTTGCGGGTTCAAACAGCATTACCGAGACTTCATTGGCGGCCACAGGCCTGTGTTCAACTCCCCGTGGAACTATCATAATCTCATTTTTTTTAAGGGTCACTGTTTTGTCCCTGAACTCCATGTTGAATTCACCTTCCAATACCAAAAATAATTCATCTTCATTATCGTGTTTATGCCAAACAAATTCGCCTTGAAATTTTGCAAGTTTGACGTGCTGACCGTTTAATTCGCCAATGATGCGCGGATTGAAATGATCGTTAAAGAGACTTAGTTTTTCACCAATATTAATTTTTTCCATGGCTCCTGTTTAGGTTATTAATGTACAAATTTTAAAGGAAATCTGTTTTAAAAAATCGATTTAGTCGGCTTAAACCTAAAAATAATTGTATCAGCCTGTATTTCAAGCCTCGGCAAAAGCTACAAAAAAATGTTAAACCCAGTTTGGGGGTTAAATTATTTATTACATTTATGATATCAATTTGATATCATTTAAATATTAAACATATAAACTTAAAAAAACCTATCATATGAACAAGACAGAAAAAATAGTTACCCCGCTCAATGGTTATTTAGCGCTGGGTATTTCGCTTCTCTCGCTGGGCACGGCCATATACGGGCTGTGTACTGAAAATATTGCGTTGGCGGCTCCTTTTGCGGCATTGTTTGTGATCATGGCTTTGGGAATGACAATTGTTGCACCCAATAGTTCAAAAGTGTTGTTACTGTTTGGAAAGTATCATGGAAGTGCTAAAGAAAATGGTTTGTTTTGGGTAAACCCTTTTTTTTCGCGTTCAAGCGTTTCGCTACGTGCCCGAAATTTTGAAAGTGAAAAAATTAAGGTTAACGATAAAATGGGAAATCCCATATTAATAAGCGTGATCCTGGTTTGGAAAGTGAGGGATACCTTTAAAGCGAAATTTGAGGTTGATAATTATGAAAATTTTATAAGGATCCAAACCGATTCGGCTGTAAGGAAATTAGCCGGTTCATTTCCGTATGATCATTTTGAAGATGAACGTGCAACCATTACACTTAGTACGAATTTTGATGACGTTAATAAAGCACTTGAACACGAAGTTACCGAGCGTTTGAATATTGCAGGTATTGAAGTAATTGAATCACGTATTGGTTATTTAGCGTACGCTCCCGAAATTGCACATTCAATGTTACGCAGGCAACAAGCTTCGGCTGTAGTTGCAGCACGTCATAAAATTGTTGAAGGTGCTGTTGGCATGGTTGAAAGCGCTTTGAAATTACTGGCTGATAAAGAAATTATTGAATTTGACGAAGATCGTAAAGCCGCCATGGTAAGTAATTTAATGGTAGTTTTGTGTGGTGATAGCGAAACAAAACCGGTTATTAATACAGGTACTTTGAACCAATAACGGATGGCTGAAAAAAAATCATTTGCATTAAGAGTTGACCCGGATACAATGAAAGCCATTGAAAAATGGGCTGCCGATGAATTTCGTAGTGTAAATGGTCAAATTGAATGGATGCTAAGCGATAGTTTAAAAAAAGCAAAACGGGTAAAGGAAAAAACAAAACCAAAAAAGTAGTTTACCCGGTTACAATGCAATAATATC
>JAYUZA010000195.1:0-6438 GCA_043752145.1 Flavobacteriales bacterium | reverse complement strand
CCGGTTGGGGGTATTACGCCATATATGGTTTTTTATTCCCGCATGGATATTTAATGTTATTTACATTCCAATAATTGGATTAACCGGTTGGGTTTTTTCAGGCACTTGGAAAGGGCGAAAAATTAGGACGTAGTATTTTGGAGAACAAGGATAAAAAAAAGGAAGAAGTTTCAAGGTCGTTATCAAAAATGGCATGGCGCAGGTTAAAACGCAACCGCATTGCTATGTTTGGTTTAACCATGATCGTTGTTTCTTGTCTTATCTCAATTTTTGGCGCTTTAATTCGTCCCGATAAAACCGAAAATGCCGATATCGAAATTCGCAACATCGCAACCAAAAAACCCGGCTTTACCTGTAATTTTTTGTTGATGCGTAAGGACGATGTAGAGGACAATACACCGTTTTACAAAATGATGTTCTTTGGCGGACGAAAAGAAAATTATATTTATTTACCCATTAGCCAGTTTGAATTTGTAGGCACAAAAATCGTTATTACCGAATATACTGGCGATGATGAAGAATCCAAGCAAACGGCCCCGCAAAGCGCTTACGAAATGGCAGATGTGGTATATCCGTTACATGAGAACAGCCGCATGTCGCAAGACGAAAAAGGAAACATTGTTTTTTACGACTACTATAATAAACGTCATGTCGAATCAATCGAGAGTTTAAAAGAAACCATTAAAGGTAAACTCATCAAGAAATACACATATTGGCTGGGCACCGACCGTAATGGCCGTGATATGCTTTCACGTTTGATGGCCGGAACCATTGTTTCGCTTTCGGTAGGATTAATCTCCGTTATTATTTCATTGGTCATTGGAATGTTCTTAGGAGCATTGGCAGGATATTATCGTGGTTGGGTGGATGATCTTATCATGTGGTTGATCAATGTTGTTTGGTCAATTCCCACCATACTTTTGATCATCGCAATTACAGTAGCCTTAGGAAAAGGATTTACACAAGTATTTTTAGCGGTTGGTTTAACTATGTGGGTTGACGTTGCGCGTTTGGTGCGTGGCCAGGTTTTAAGTGTGCGCGAAAAAGAATATGTGGAAGCCGGAAAAGCTTTAGGGTTTAAGTCCATGCGAATTATCATGAAACATGTTTTACCAAATATAATGGGGCCCGTAATTGTTGTTTCAGCCGCAAATTTCGCATCAGCAATTTTAATTGAAGCAGGTATGAGCTTTTTAGGAATTGGTGCACAAGCTCCAATGCCAAGTTGGGGAAGTATGTTGGCCGATCATAAAGATTATTTTAACGGCCCTATGGCTTATATGGCATTACTTCCCGGTTTATGTACAACCATTTTAGTATTGGCATTTATGCTTTTGGGAAATGGTTTACGCGATGCCTTGGATACGCGAAGTGTTGATGATATTAAAGGGTAAATTCTGATTTACTTTGCGACTTAAACTCCTCATAATTTTTTCCTTTGTTTTTATCACAGCTTGTTTTAAAGAAAAGCGTTCGGGTAAAGCCGGTGAAAAAATGCAGGATTTTGTGATTCAAATCTCAAAATATGCACGAATTTTTAATCCTCATTTTATAGTTATTCCACAAAACGGAGCCGAATTGGGATTTCAGGACATTGATCCGGCAAATGAAGTAAATCAGCATTACTTAAATGCCATTGATGCTTTTGGCACTGAAGAATTGTTTTACAACGGCCCGCTGGCTGTTGACTATGAACGTTTGCCTACCCTGCAGAAATTAAAAAAGCATAAGCGAATAATGGTTGCCGATTTTGTGGATGATAACGCAAATATTTCAGATGTTATTGCAAGGAATGATGCCGAGGGTTTCATGTGTTTTCCAAGGAACTCCACCGATTATGATTATACACAAATTCCCGACAGTGTTTGGCATGAAAATAATTATGCCATTCACGATCTTAAAAGCGCACAAAATTATTTGTACCTCATAAGCACCGATAATTTTTCATCGAAGCAAGAAATGATCAATGCCATTAAAGCCACAAATTTTGATCTAGTGATTATTGATCTGTTTTTTAACGATGAAATGTTCTCGAAAGAGGAAATTCTGCAGCTTAAGACAAAAGCAAACGGTGCGCATCGCCTGGTTATTTCGTATATGAATATTGGTTCAGCCGAAAAATTCAGGTACTATTGGAAAAAGACCTGGGGTGTAAAACATCCTTTATGGATCAAGCGTAAATACGAAGGGTATGACGATGAGTTTTGGGTAAAATACTGGAAAAAAGATTGGGAAGAAATTATTTATGGAAATAAAAATTCTTATACAAAAAAAATAATTGATGCCGGTTTTGACGGTGCGTATTTAGATAATGTGGAAGCGTATTATTTTTTGTACTATAAAGATTAAAAGAGTTTACTCAATTATTATTTTATACGTAAAATTCTCTTCTCCATTAATTCTGCAATATTTTATTCCGGCAGGTAATGGCGGCAAATCCACTTTTATTTGTGCGTTATTGTTTCCAATTGTTTGTGAATATTCGAGCTGACCCAATGAATTTAATAATTGAATGGAGTTTATTTTTTTCATTGGTGGATTGGAGATGGTAAATTGATTTTTTGCAGGATTTGGAAACAACGAAAGTGTATTTTGACCTGGTTGATCCTCAGATATCCCATTTACATTACTAGTACGATAAACAATAGCGTTATCGTCATAGCAATATGCTGAAGTGGCTGACACTTTTATTTTTCTTATGGTACCTAGCCATGGCATGCTTTGATCAGACCAAGTCAGGCCTCCGTCTTTGGTTCTTAAAATGGTTCCGAGATTGCCTGCAAAATAGCCAAGAGTATCATTGTAGAAAGATGAATAGTATAAATCTTGAATAGTACCGGTCGTTATGAGATTCCAGGTTATGCCGCCATCGATTGTTTTGTATACGATACCACCATTACAGGACACATATCCAACAGATGGATTTAAAAATTCAACATGATTCATTGTTATGCCAGTATCTAAAGATTCAACCCATATTGATCCGGTATCATTGGTAGTAATTAATTTGTTTCCGCTATTGCAAATGATAAATGCCTTGGCAGGCGATATCATTTTAATCGTGCTTATATTGGTGTAACCGCTAAGACTAAGGTCGGGTAATAATGTTGTGTCTCCATAGTGATATAGAAACAGTTTGTTCGACCACTCGCTATAAAACATCCCGTGATTGATATTCAAAAAATCAAAAGAATTGCTGGTAAATGTGGTAGAATAAGGAGGAAAATTCATCGGTATAGTATCCCATGTGATACCCATATCAACGGAAAATTCAAAATTGTAATAGTTGGTACGTACAATTGAGTCTGATGTTGTTAATCCATCAAAAAACCAAGGCGTTGGAGAAGGACCGACACTTATGCTGAATTGTGATCCTACAGATGACCAGCTCGCCCCATGATCGTTTGTCTTATAAAGCGATTCGGTACAATAACCACTACTACAACATGAACAAATAAAATGTGAACAAAGAAGGGAAGAGTCGTTTTGCAGGTAGATATCGTGTAGACGATCTGAAAATCCGTAACCATCACCTCCGGCAACAACGCCAAAATCTTTTATCCATGTCCACTGCGCATTTGCTTTAAAAGAAATTAAAACAACCGAAAGAATTAAAAGACGCTTCAGAGTAAATCATTTTACTAAAGATACTTAAAACAAATGAGTGGTCTCGCCCTTTCCATCTCTCAAAACAACCGCTGCTCCACTTGTACAATCAATAACCGTTGATGGTTCAAGCGAACCATAGCCTCCATCAATTACCAAATCTACCTGATTTCCGAATTTTTCATGGATCAATGTTGCATCGGTTAAATAATCCATCATTTCATCTTCATCGTCATGCACCGATGTTGTAACCAATGGAATATTGCAAATTTCAACAATAGCTCTTGCGATATTATTATCGGGCACACGAATACCAACCGTTTTTTTATTGGCATTGAAATACGAAGGAATTTTTGAACTGGCGTTTAAAATAAATGTATACGGACCCGGCAATGCTTTTTTCATGATCTTAAAAATACTATTCTCCATATTTCGTGCGTATTCTGAAATATTACTTAAGTCGCTGCAAATAATAGAGAAATTTGCTTTATGGCCTTTTACTTTTTTGAATTTTTCCAATCGCTCAATGGCTTTTGATTGATTGAGTAAACATCCAACAGCGTATACTGAATCGGTAGGGTAAACAATTACACCTCCCTTGTTTAGGATCTCAACCGCTGCAAGTATTTTTTTTACATCAGGATTGTCGGGATGAACTTGAAGTAACATTAGGCAGGCTGACGATTTTTTAATTTAAATTCACTCGTAGTATGGAATTTAATCTCCGGATAATTGTTAATGGTCATGTTTAACAAGAACGAAGACTCGGCCATATAAACCACATTCCCGTCTTTATCATAAGCAATGCTGTTTACTTTTTGTCGAATGAAGTCGCTAAGCTTTTCGGCATTATCACTGGTCATCCAACAGGCTTTAAAAACATTTAGTGCTCTGAAACTACACGAAGCATTGTACTCATTTTTTAAACGGTGTTGAATTACTTCAAACTGTAATTCCCCAACTGTTCCAACAATTTTTCGGTTTCCCGGTTGCTGAATAAATAATTGCGCAACGCCTTCTTCCGTCAATTGTGAAATTCCTTTTTCCAATTGTTTTGTTTTCATCGGATCAAGATTCTCCAATTCCTTAAAGATCTCTGGTGAAAAGCTTGGAATTCCTTGAAACAACATTTCTTCACCTTCGGTAAGTGTATCGCCAATTTTAAAATTCCCGGTATCGTATAAGCCCACAACGTCACCGGGATATGCTTCGTCAATAACGCTTTTATCCTGCGCCATGAAACTGGTAGGATTATTAAATTTCAGGTCCTTGTTAAGCAGTACGTGATGATATGGTTTATTTCGTTCAAATTTTCCTGAACAAATGCGTAAGAATGCAATTCTGTCTCTGTGTTTAGGATCTAAGTTTGCATGAATTTTAAAAACAAAACCACTGAATTTATTTTCATCGGGTTTCACAAAACGTTTATCGGTTTCACGCCCCAATGGATTAGGAGAAATTTCGCAAAACGAATCCAATAATTCCTGTACACCAAAACTATTTAATGCAGAGCCAAAAAATACCGGAGCAACTAAACCATCTAAATAATCTTGTTTATTGAAAGGATCATAAGCTGTTTCAACTAATTCCAGATCATCGCGTAATTGTTTTGCTCCTTTACCAACCAATTCATCCAATTGAGGATCATGAATGTCTTTAATGGAAATAACTTCCTTTTCAATTTTTGTTTTATTCGGATTGAATAAGTTCAGATCCTGATCTAAAATATTGTAAACTCCTTTAAAGGTTTGTCCAATCCCAATAGGCCATGAGAGAGGACGTACTAAAATATCCAGTTTTTTCTCCAATTCATCACATAAGTCAAACGGGTCGATTCCTTCACGGTCCATTTTATTTACGAAAATAATTACGGGTGTATTGCGCATGCGGCAAACGGCCATTAATTTTTCGGTTTGCTCTTCCACACCATTGGCAGCATCCACCAAAAGTATTACACTGTCAACGGCTGTTAATGTTCGGTATGTATCCTCTGCAAAATCTTTGTGACCGGGAGTATCAAGTAAGTTTAATTTTAATCCCTTATAATTAAAAGCCATTACCGAAGTAGCGACCGAAATTCCACGTTGTTTTTCTATTTCCATGAAATCGGAAGTGGTGGCTTTTTTGATCTTATTATTTTTTACGGCACCTGCTGTTTGAATAGCACCACCAAATAACAATAATTTTTCGGTAAGCGTTGTTTTTCCCGCATCGGGATGTGCAATAACGGCAAAGGTTCTTCTTTTGTTTATTTCGGCCTGGATACTCATTGTGCAAAGGTAGGTAAAAGTTATTTAGCTCTATTAATATTTGTCTTTTAACTGAATCGCTGAACGCGGGGCGTTTGTTAATGGATAATAGGGCCGTGTATTTTGATCTCAGGTAACCCCTTAATTTATGATGTTATCCCCTAATAACGAATAACTATTCTCTATTAACGGTACTAACGAACTCAATAACTTTCTTGAATTCTTCTTCCTTTGGCTTCTCATTCTCAAGCCACTTAAAATCCTTTAAATGCTTTTCTTCCTTCGGATATTTATCAATAGGGTAGGCGGTAGCATCGGGTTGGTAAACGAACGTAATGCGACTTATTTTACTGCTATCGTCCATGTACAACATAATATCGCTGCAGTCGGCACGGTTAACGGCACTGTATTTTTTTCCTTCCTCACCAACATAGTAAAGTGTTTGTCCGTTTCCTTCCACTTTAATTTTAGCAATGTCTTCGTCTTTAAAGTAAACTTGAATATTGCGTCCCTTGATTTGATTGTGTCCCACTGTATCGGCAGCCGAAATAATAAATGAATTATTTTCAATCGTAATTTTTTG
>JAYUZA010000194.1:0-6444 GCA_043752145.1 Flavobacteriales bacterium | reverse complement strand
TCGATTGGCGGCCGGAAATTTTTCGATATGCATCAACGGTCCAAGCTCTTTCAATAATTTTTTGAATTCTTTTTTATTGTGATCCTACAAAGGTTTATCACCCCAGGGTTTAATCAGGTCTTCACCAATATGAAATGTCAAATGCATTTCGGTTTCCAATACAGGATTTTCGGCAAAAACAAAAATATTGTAAAACAGGTCGTTGCCAACCGGTGGAACACCCACGCAAATATCCTTTAAAATAAATTTTTTGAATAATTCTTTTTTGATCACAAATGTATCGTAACCGGTATGCACCTTTCCAAGGTCGGCATACATTCTTTCCAGATTTCCATGCTCCATATGTATGGCAGCAATAACTCTTCGGTTGATGATAATAGCATCGTGTCCCCGTTCTATCAGCGTTTTTACCGATGTATAGAAATTAGGCATTAAACAAATATCCAGGTTTGTGTAAATTAAATATTCAGCATCCGAAAATTCGTTCAAACGATTTAAAATATCATTGAAAAAGGGAACCTTTTTATTCGTTTGAATGGTATCGCTGCTCGACCGTTCCAACGGTTTGGTAACTGTAAATTCTTTTGGGAAATCGGTGGTATTGACTTTCGCAAAGCACACCATGTTTTGAACCGTTATGCCCGCTTTTGCTGCGTAATCTTTGGCTGTTACAATGCTACTAAAGGTAAATCCCTGTACATCAAACAACGATTTGCTTTCGGTTTGCGAAACTGGATTGATTAAATGTGCAAAATAATTTTGGGCCATGATTCGTCATAAAGTTATGATTATTTTTGGTATAAATATCCCGCTTTTCGCTAGTTTAGTGCTTTATGGACCAAACCCTTGGCATTAATATACCTGCTGTAATGGACGAGACCATTGTTCGTCCGCTGGCAAAGCGTAATTTAATAACTGCCGGCTCCCGCATATTGCCTTCATTTCTGATAGCAGGAGTTCAAAAAGGCGGTACGACCTCTTTAGTTCAGTACCTGAGCATGCATAAGCAATTGCTGCAGCCCCAGCGTAAGGATATATTCTTTTTCAATAACATGACGCGTTATAACAAAGGCATTGATTTTTATCGCGCTTTTTTTAGTTTGCGTATGCAGCAACGTATGGCAAATTTTTTACGCAAACAAAAAACACAAACGTTTGACGGAACACCCAATTATTTGGATTCACCGGGAGCGGCCCAGCGCATTGACAAAACATTGCCGGGCGCAAAAATTATTTTATTGTTGCGCAATCCCGTTTCGCGCGCATACTCAAATTATAATATGGCCTTGAAATTCAAATTCGAGACCTTGCCATTTTATGACGCGTTGATGAATGAAGATGAACGGGTAGCATGGTTTGAAAAAAGTAAATTTTACAAAGGACATAATTTCGTTTACCAACGTTTGGCCTATCGTAAGCGTGGTGAGTATTCGGTTTTTTTACCCGATTGGATCAATACATTTGGTGATCGTTTGCACATTGAGTTTACCGAGAATTTAGACAAGCATCCCCAGGAAACATACGCGCGAATTTTGAATTTTTTACAATTGGATGAGCAAAAATTAGAATTCACTCAATACAATAAAGGCGAGTATAAAAGTAAAATGGATGAGAAGAGTTTTGAATATTTAACCGATCATTACAAACCGTTTAATACTGAATTAAAAACATTGTTAAAGACTGATTTGCCTTGGTAAAACCCGATTTCAATAAAAATTCGCTTTTGTTCAAACAGTATTTACGTTTGATACCTGCTAAATTGGGTTTGATCAACAAGGCCGCTTTCACCATGCAAATTAAGGCGATCAGGAGCGATGATCTGTTTTTAGTTTCTTATCCAAAATCGGGAAATACATGGTTACGTTATATTTTAGCCACCGCTATTAAAGGTCGCAGCGATCTTTCGTTTGAAGAACTGGAAAAGATAGTTCCGGATGTATACGTATCCAAAACAAAAATTAATTCATTCAAAGGTCAGCGTATCATTAAATCACACGATGCACTTTTTGATCATCTACCATCAGTTATTTATATTTACCGTGACTACCGCGATGTATTGGTCTCGTATTACCATTACGCCATTAACGCAAAGGAATTTACCGGAACTTTAAAGGAATTTATTAGAAGCAAACTCCCTATAAAATTTTTCGGTTCATGGGCCGACCATGTAAAGGGGGCCTTTGAGGCGAAAAAAAAAGGAAAACGGATATTGATCCTTAGTTATGAGGATATGTTACAGAACCCGGAGTTGAACATTTCAAAGATCCTTAATTTTACGCAACTAAAATCAGTTTTAACGTCTAAACAAATAGCCGAAATGTGTAATTTCAGCACTCTTCAAAAAAATGAAAAGGAAAAAGGAAGCTATTTCGGTAGCGATGCTTTGTTTTTCAGAAAGGGAGAATCGGGCAAGGGAGCCGCAGGATTTGATGAAGAGGACATAAATTATTTAATGTCGGATACAAAAGTTAAAGCAATGATGACAGAATTAGGATATATTAAATGAGGTTTTTTCGCAACATATTTTCCAACATCGCGCTTACCGAGAATCCTTTACTGGCACTTATAGATCTCTTGCAGATCGTATCTGTATTTATTGTTCTTTACACATTCAAGATCGAACATGATTCAGGGCTTTCGCGCATAGCCTTGGTTGTTATAGGGGCATATATTATCATTCACTTGGTTAACAAAGAACTTATTCCATGGGTTTTTGTCATGGCCGGCATTGCAGTGGTAGTTTTTGCATTTGGTCTTTTCTCCGGTGGAATTCTTGTTGGTGTTTGTCTTTTGTTATTCTTAACCCTTTCACCACGTTATAATATTTACGTAAAGATCTCCGTTTTCCTTATTCTTTTAGCTACGCTCGGGTTTTTTCGCATCGGCTTTGTATATGTACCGCGTGTTTATATGGTCATGCCGTTCATTGGCGCCTTATTTATGTTCAGGGGATTCATGTATTTATACTACGAAAAAAACCACAAGTTGCGCGGAAGCCTGAAGCATCGGGTTGCATATTTTTTCATGTTCCCAAACCTTGTGTTCCTGCTTTTTCCGATCGTTGATTTCAAAGAATTCGTGAGTACGTATCTCGTTCGGCCTTTCTCCGAAACACGGCAAAAAGCTATTCGCTATATGCTGCGCGCCATTGTGCATTTGTTGCTATACCGACTTATATACACCTATTTTTACATTGATAGTAATGCCGTACAGGATCTACCCTCACTCATTTCTTTCATGGTAACCAGCTACCTTTTGATCCTTCGTCTGAGTGGAATTTTGCATATGTCCATGGGCTTGATCTGTTTATTTGGTTACGACCTTTCACCTGTATTCAATTTTTTTTTCCTGGGTGCAAGCTTTACCGATCTTTGGAGACGCATCAATACCTATTGGCGAAACTTCATGCAAAAAGTTTTTTTCTATCCGTTTTATTTTCGCATCCGAAAACGGTTTGGAAATTTTGCCTTACCGTTGGCAACGGCAGTAATGTTCATTTTCACCTGGTTCTTTCACAACTATCAGTTCTTTTGGTTGCGTGGACAAATGACTTTCTCAGTCACCGATGCATTATTCTGGCTCATCCTGGGTTCATGTATCACACTTAATGTTGTTTACCTCGACTATAAAGCGCGAAAACGTAAGAATAAAATTGTAACGTTAACACGCAAATACGCCTTGCAATCATTTTTTATTTTATTCTGTTTCATGTTCATGAGTTTCCTTTGGTCTTTGTGGGGCTCTGCCGGAATGGAGGCTTGGAAACAAACATTGTCTAACGCAAGAATTTTTACGTCAACACAATTATTCTCGATCATCGGTATTTTTTCAGGAGCTTACTTGCTTATTTTCGCCTTACACTTTGTATATGAAATACCCGCGGTAAAAAGCATGATTTTACTTGATTCGGCAAAAACCCGTTTCCTTACCATTTCTTCGCTTGCATTGTTAACGGCATTTCCGTTAATGGTCAAACAAATGAATTTGCAGCAAGATCAGTTTTGCAAAGTAATGCTCGATCCTGAATTATCGGCCGCAGATATAAGCAAGAAAGAACGCGGTTATTACAAGCAACTGATCGATGGAAATCAGCCGGGCGCGGGCTCATGGGAAGTAACTCTTATGCGTCCAATTCCACCTAACGTAAGTTTGGCGGCCGAATCCACTACCGATATTTTTCTGCGCAGACTTAAACCATCGGCCAGCATTGAATGGAACGAAAAACCATTCACTACCAATAAATTCGCCATTCGCGATAAGGAGTATCCTTTTGTAAAAGACACCAATGCATATCGTATTGCTATCCTTGGAGGTTCATATGAAATGGGTTCAGGCGTTGCCGATGATGAAGTGTTTGAATGGGTTGCCGAAGAGAAATTGCTTAAGCTAAGAAAGAAAAATGAAAAAGTAAAAGAACTCATGAACTTCTCCTGCGGTGGTTATCATGTAATGCAACAGGTAAAAATGATGGAAGAACAGGTGGTAAAAGCTAAGCCTGATATGGTCATATTATTTGCGCATTCACGCGATAAAGAACGTCTCTCCGGTTTTTTCAGCGATTTAATTGAGTACGGAATCAACCTCGAGTACGATTATTTAAAACACATTAAGAAAGTTACAGGTGTAAAGCAAAGCATGAGTGAGGACGCTATCAAAAAAGCCGTAATGCCATATACCGATTCATTAATTATTTGGGCCTATAACCGCATTGCGAACGATTGCCGAAAAAACAATATTAAGCCGGTTTGGATCTTTTTACCTGCCACTAACGACTCGATCTTTGAAAAGGAACGTGATTGGGAAAGGGTCGTTGCCAGGAAAGCAGGCTTCACTACTTTCGATTTATCAAGTGTTTACGATGACTCTAAGGTGCCGTTAAACAAAAGGGTAAAAATCTCGGTCAGTAAGGACGACCCACACCCAAACAGGCGGGGCCATCGTATTATCGCTAAAGGATTGGTTAAACTTTTGACCGAAAATAATTATATCTTTAACGATAAATAATTACACCATGACAAAGCAGGAAGTACTCGATTTCGTAATTAATTACGTGAAGGAACATTTTAGCGAGCAAGTAAAGGATTTGAATGCCGATACAAAATTGTTGAGCACACGTTTGCTTGATTCGATAAGCACCCTGCACATGGTAAGTGACCTTGAAGAGCATTTTAAATTTGATGCCGAAGCACACGAGGTAAATCCCGATAATTTGGATACGCCCGGGCGTATTGCTACGTACATTTGTGCTAAACTTGGTGTATAAAGCGTTGCGCGCATGCTACCCATCTTAAATCAATTTACACTAGTTGACGACAACTTTCCCGAGTGCGGGGTCGATTGCTCCGATTGGATCGAGAAATTCGATAACATCCTTCAAACATTCAAAAACGATTCGTTTACAAGGGTCGTACTGATATCTGAAAAAAATGTATTCAGTGTTTCCATGATCCATGCAGCGAAGGATGCCGGATTTCCGTATATCCCAATCGATATTCATTCGCCTCTTACGCGCATTGCAACTATTTTGGAACAACTGGAACCCGAAATTTATTTCATTCAAAAAAAGGTAATTGATTTTAAAGCCGATGTATTTAAAGACCTGTTCATTGTTTGGGAATCCAATAACTTTTTAGTCGCAAAAAGACTTACAAAAAGTAAAATTGCACATTCACCCGATCTTGCTTTTGTTCTTTTTACTTCGGGAAGTACAGGAATTCCAAAAGGTGTAATGGTCTCTAAACAAAATGTGGATTGTTTTGTTGACTGGACCATAAACGAATTTGGCATCAGTAAAGAGTCAAAAATATTGGCCGTTGCACCTTTACATTTCGACCTTTCAATTTTTGATCTGTTCGCCACATCCAAAACCAAAGCATCCTTGTTCCTGCCTTTGCAAGGAGGTTTGCTGAACCCGCTTTATTTAGCGCAATTAATTTCCATTTATAAAATTGACACCATTTACGCCACGCCAACCTGGTTTAATTTAGTAATGCAGTTCGGCAAATTAAAACGATTCGATTTCTCGTTCGTAAAAACCATTATGATAGCAGGCGAAGCATTAAAAGAAAAAACAGTTGAATTACTGACAACGTATTTTCCCAACGCAAAAATTTCAAATTTATACGGACCTACCGAAACCAATGTTTGCAGTTTTTATACGGTCGATCTTAATGATATATCAAGCCACAACGATGTTGTTTCCATTGGTAAAGCTTGTCCTTATGCAAAATTGCGTCACAACAGCGAAAACGTATTGGAAGTTTCGGGGCAGTCGGTCATGCTCGGTTATTGGCCGCAGCAGATCAAAAACGATTGGTACAATACAGGTGATGTTGTAAAATACGGTACGGCATCGGGCAATTATTTTTATGTTGAACGTGCCGATCGTATGATCAAACGCAATGGTTACCGAATTGAACCGGCCGAAATTGAAGCAGCCTTGTT
>JAYUZA010000193.1:0-6447 GCA_043752145.1 Flavobacteriales bacterium | reverse complement strand
ATAAAACCATTTCAGGTGGGCAGCGTAAGCGTTTGAACATTGCATTGGAATTAATACGTGAGCCGGCTGTGATGTTCGTGGATGAACCAACTTCAGGTTTATCGTCACGTGACTCGGAGAATATCATGGACCTTTTAAAAGAACTTTCGTTAAAAGGAAAATTGATATTTGTTGTAATTCACCAGCCATCGAGCGAGATCTTCAAAATGTTCGACAAATTGATGATTCTTGACGTGGGCGGTTTCCCTATTTATTATGGTAACCCGGTTGATGCGGTGGTTTATTTCAAATTGTGTGTGAAGCATGTAAATGCGCACGAAAGTGAGTGTCCTGAATGTGGTAATGTAAATCCCGAACAGATCTTCAACATCATTGAATCAAAGGTGGTGGACGAATACGGTAATTTAACTACCAGCCGTAAAATTTCGGCCAAGCAGTGGAATGATAATTACAAAGAGCAAATTGCTCCAAAAATGATCATGGCTCCCGATGAAAAAGAAAAACCCGAGAGCACATTTAAGATCCCGAATAAATTAAAGCAATTTAAAGTATACTTTGTTCGTGACGTTTTATCGAAACTTACGAATACACAATATATATTGATCAATTTATTGGAAGCACCTTTGCTTGCATTAATACTTGGTTTCTTTGTTAAGTTTTTCCAAACCGGTGGCATGAGCAGCGAGTATGTGTACCGCGAAAGCGAGAACGTACCGCAGTTCTTATTTATATCGGTGGTTGTGGCCTTGTTTATTGGACTAACGGTGGCTGCCGAAGAAATTATCAAGGATCAAAAAATATTGAAACGTGAGTCGTTCCTTAATTTAAGTAAATCGAGTTACCTGCTTTCAAAAATAACCATCATGTTTACCATTTCGGCAATACAAATGGTGCTTTACATTGCCGTGGGTAATTATATTTTGGGAATTCAAGGCATGTACTTCTCGCATTGGTTCATATTATTTTCAACCACTTGTTTTGCCAATATGCTGGGCTTAAATATTTCGGCCAGCTTTAACTCGGCAAAAGTTATTTATATCTTAATTCCGATTTTAATTATTCCGCAATTATTATTTAGCGGTGTAATTGTTAAGTTTGATAAATTACATCCTTGGTTTGCATCGCAGTCAAGTGTTCCTTTATTGGGAAATGTAATGGCATCGCGTTGGGCGTATGAAGCCATGGCGGTAACGCAGTTTAAGAACAATGAATTCGAAAAACTATTTTATCCCTTAGAAAAGAACAAGAGTTTTGCTAAATGGAAAAAAGATTATTGGATCAAGGACCTTGAAACAAAAGTTTCGGACCTACGCAGAGGCGCAGGCGACACGGCACAAGCCAAGAAAATAGAGCATGATCTGGAAATTTTGCGCAATGAGATTCAAAGTGAAATGAACTTTGTGCACGGTGTCGTAATGAAAGGCGTTGAGCAACTTACACCCAAAGACGTAAATGAGAGTGTATTGAAGGAAGCCGAAAAATACCTTGGTATTTTAAAGCAACACTACCGCAATGTATTTAACGAGAACGAGAAATTAAAAGACAAGCTGGTTCAAAAAATGCAAAAGGACAGTGTGGATAAGAACGGTAAAGTTATTATTGACGGTTCAAAAGCATACGAAGAAATGCGTAACAGCTATACCAACGAGAGTTTGGATAATTTTGTGACCAATTATACCGAGTTTGATTATACGGTTGAGGAGAATGGAAAATTGGTACAGAAAAAAGATCTTGTTTTTAGAGACCCGTATGACAAAGGATTTTTGGATGCGCATTTTTATGCTCCACGCAAAAAATTCTTTGGCATGTATATGGACACGTTTTGGGCAAATGCCATGGTAATATGGATCATGACCTTGATGTTGAGTATTACGCTTTATTTTGATGCATTGAAGAATTTATTGGATGCGTTTGGTAAGATTAAGTTGCCGAAGATGAAAAAGAGTAAAAAGTAATTCGTAAATAGTAATTAGGAATACGGAAGTCTGGACGAAAGTTCAGACTTTTTTTTAGGGATAAAGTTGGTTAAAAAGAATGAAAAGTTTAATAGTATTGTTCTTGATGATGATGTGCATGGGATTTGTTCATGCGCAAAACACCAACATTGAAAATTATTACGATTCGGTAAAAACGGCCAATGAAACAAAGCCACCTGTTGCTTCACCTATGTATGAGGTCCGAAAAGTCTCCACCGTTATTTCCTTCAACAATTTGTTTGTGCGCGATTATATGTTCGGTTTCGGCATAGGGGCTCAGCAAAACAAACATTTGATCCAGGCACGTCTGAATTTCGAATGGCGGCCTTATTTTAAGGACGTGACCTTTAAAGAAAACGATACGCTTTATAACCAGTATAAAGAAAAAGATTAGTACCTGAACGTAAGTTTGCAAAAGCGATTTTCCATAATAAAAACTTTTCCAAACATTCAGCCATATGTGCAGGCAAGCAGTGGATTACTTTGGGGAAATTTTAAAGGATGGAGAAAAGCGCCTGAACAAAAATTTGCTGTAGCCTTTGGTGGTGGGGCTTTTATTGCCTTTAACAATGTTTTGGGTATTCAAATAGGTTATCAATATTTCAAGTCGCTGATGGCTTCAACACCACACCGGTTATGTATTCAACTTCAACTTAATTTTTGTGAATAGAAGTGTGATGTTATAAGGCTTGTTGTTTGTTGTTTGCGGTTTCGTGAGCGGTTGCCAAAGGGTGCGTGAGGATTGTGACCCCACCATATATTGCGATACCAATTATCCCGACAGTGGTTATGTAGATATTACCGTGACCGAAGTTGGTACAAATGGTTTTGTACCCATTACCATTTACGAAGGCGATGTAGAGGACAATAAAATTGTATTGACCGATACGCTGTATTCAACCACCACCTATTATTATTTACCCGTTCGTAAACGGTTCAGTGCAAAAGCAACCTATTTAAAAGCAGGAATTACCACGCAGGTATTTGACGGTACAAAAATAAAAATTACCAAATTTTGGAATTGCAATGAGCGGTGTTATGAAGTAAGGGATGGAAAATTGAATTTGCAGCTGCAGTAACGTGTAAACACTACCTCGGCAAAACCACCAAGGGTTTATTTATTCCAACTAGTTATGGAACGGTCTAAAATTTAGTTACAAAAAGATGATATGTAGCCGCTTTTTTGGTACATTCATCTTAAGATATACCAATATGCGTTTACTTGTTTTTTTTCTGATTTGCTACTCAAGTGGTGCTTTAGGACAAACTATACCTTGGGCTATACAACAGCCTAAATGGGTATTTCCTATATACGCGAAAGACGCTACAGGTAAAAGAGATACTATTTATTACTCTTATGATCCAACAGCCTCTAATTCACCTTACGATAATCCAGATTTAGGAGAGCAATGGGTATTGCCTGACACTGATTTTTGCATGGGGACACATTATTCCTATACCACTACCTTTGATTCAATAATAAAGGTAAGCGCAAGAAATGATACTTATTTAGGGGGTGAAATACAATTAATACAAGCCGTTTTTCCTGTTACTTTTTATTGGGATGTAAATCTTTTACACAGTGATTCTTTGCCTTATCCTTCTCAAGCCGTTTTCCCTAATGCTTGGGTCGGAATAGGTTATGGTAATGGTACTTACGCAGTGGCTAATGATACAAATTTTTCATGTAACATTTCATGGCCCGTTGTTTTAACTGATACTGTTGATAAAGGGTATTGCCCTTGTCATGTGAGAGATTCTTTAGTTCTCAATGATTGGACAGGCAATCCCTTTCCTCAGGACAATTATTTTTTCATAGCAATTGATCCTTGGCATCAATGCAGTATGGGTGTGGATGAAATTCCATCTCAACTCATTGAAATATTCCCAAACCCAACAAACGATCTGGTATACTTAAGTTATAAATCAGATTTAAAACTCGTACAGTACAAAATAATTAACTTGCTTGGAAAAACATGTGGTGAGGGACTTTTTGATGGTAAGGAAATTAACTTGTCTCATTTAAACGATGGAATGTATTATTTACAGCTCTACCAAAATGACCGCAATTATATTTTCTCAAAACCACTAATAAAACAATAATTCCCTATGAGATTATTTTTATGTTTGATTTTCATGCTGAAAATCACGGTAAGTAATGCCCAAATTAGCGCAGAATACGGTGATTCATTTCAACCCACTGGTATAACAAAAATCTGTACGAAAGTTCAGACGTTTTTTTGTTTTTATTGGTGAAGTAAAATCGGTTATTTAATCAAAGTAACGTTTCCTTTTTCCATGATTGGTTCGCCTGTAAATTTACAAGTGCCTACAATTAAAAAGGCAAAAACCCCGGGATCCATTTCTTTTCCTTTAAACGTTCCGTCCCAATAATTATTTATGTTGGTTGTATAAAATACACGTTGACCATATCGGTTATACACCATAAATTCTGTAAGAATAATATCATAGATGCTTTTCATTACATTGGCAATTCTCTTCAATAATTTTTACAGTATCACTATTTTTACATTTATAAATATTCGTAATAAGCAATGAGTAATATCCGGAGTCTATTACATTTATAGATGAAGTGGAATCACCGGTGTTCCATAGATAATTTAAAATGGTGACCCCCGAAGAATTATAAAGAACAAGGGAATGATCCCGGCAAACAGTTGTGTCATTTTTAATTTCTATTGAAGGCAGACTTCTTTCAATTACCGAACATGTATCTGTTTTGGAACAATTAAAAGTATCGGTCACTGTTAAATAAATCGTTTGTGAAGAGTTGAGCGTAGTATAGGACTGCGTAGCTCCGTTCGACCATAAATAATTATATCCAAATGTGTCTATCAGTGAAATTGTGATGGAATCTCCAATACAAAAATTATATTCTGATGCCAGATCTAAAATTGGTTCTGCTATTGAAATATTCAAGGTATCGCTATTGGTGCAGGTGTTGCTGTCGGTTATTGTAACAATAAACGTTTGAGAATTTAATGCTGTAAATGCAGGGTTTTGACAAGCTGTACAGGATAAATTTGTTGCCGGTGACCAATTAAAATTACCTGTTCCTGAAACCGATAAATTTAAAACTGAATTTTTGCATATTAGGGTATCGTTCATTACATCGATCAATGGTCTTGTGTTGATGGTAACGGTATGTGTGATCGTATCGGACCCCATAGGAATTGGAACATATAAGTGTAATGGTATATGTTCCGGGTAAATCGTAATGTATAACAGGATTCAATGCAGAAGATGAAGTTATGTTCGCTCCGGGCATCGACCAATTGTTTATGACCGCGTACAATGAGGTATTATTTAATGTGATATTTTGTCCAACGCAATAATATTGATTTACTCCAAATGCAACGATTGGAGGGATGCATGGAATTGGAGTGGAACAAGTGAAGGCAGCGCCAATTAAAGCTCCACCGTTTACCAACCAAGAACTACTGATAAAAATCCAACCCGCTGCAATTACAAGCGCATTGCTAATTGATGGACCGGTTACAGTTAGCGAGTAAACAGACATTGGCCCATCAGTATAAAATGATCCAATAAAATCGTGATAACCACATAAACTTCCGGTTCCATGAATAATTAATTTCCCAGGAATAGTTAAAATGACATCAATATCTAATATTACATCATGGTCGATGATTACGCTATCAGTTGAAATTGGCACTCCACTATCCCAAGTTGTGGAATTGCTCCAATTACCATTGCAAATTGTATGGACTGATTTGGAATATGAGCTAAATGAGACAAAGAACAAGATTAATGAAGGAAAAAATTGAGTTTTCAATAATTTGAATTTTGACTTACATTTTGTGTAAATTTCAAGCATGATGACATATTTTCCCAATTCGTTTAAAGTGAAGGAAGCTTATTCTCGAACATAATAATTTGTGTAGTAGGAATCATAATCTCCTTTAGAAGTAAATTCTTTTGAATCTATGTAAGTATAGGGATACCCAGATACTTTTAGCATGTCTTTGTTTGGAATATAGGAAATAACTATGTTTTCATTTTTTGATGTTGTTATAGAAAAGCCGTAAGTAGTAGTGTCTGTAGTATTATCCTTTTGAGCCTCACTTATTGTTTTAAATTTTCGCTTAAAATCATTTTTTCCGTCTTTCTTACATACAATGCACTTATTTGAAAGTTCGACTGAATAATTCCCCACGCTAGAAGCTGAAATAACAGTGATTGTTCCTGTACTTTTTAATGAGAAGGTCCATTTCCATTTACCAAATAGCTTACTATAGCTTTCGTCAAATTTTTCCCTTTTACAAGAGTAAATGACGATAGACAACATCAAAATTTTAACTATTGTTTTACTTTGCATGTTGGACAATGAATTTTTTAGTTACCATTTCACTATTAAACATTATCAAAGCTGTAAGCGAGGCTCATTCGCGAACATAATAATTTGTATAATAAGCATACTCAGAAGTAGATG
>JAYUZA010000192.1:0-2464 GCA_043752145.1 Flavobacteriales bacterium | reverse complement strand
ATTCAACTTCGGGTTCGCATGAGCGTTACAAATCGCCCGAAATATTGGAATGGACAAAGGAATATGATTGCATTAATCAATTCAAACTTTGGATCCTTACCTATGAAAAAGATTTTGGTTTATCAATTGCTACCGAATCGGAACTGAATGAAATACTTGAAGACGCAAAATTGCAAGTACGTGCTGAGCAGAAAAAAGCCTGGGAAGAATTTAGTAAACCAATTACCGAAGAGTTAAAGGACCTATTGGTAATTTTAAACAATGTTGCCGAATCAAGCAGCAATAAAAATTTTATTTTAAAATTGGCTGGTGATCTTAAGTCAACACTTGGGCCAATACGTAAAGATTTGTTAACCGCTGCGCGTAAAACATTACGTTATACTAGAAGTGAAAATTCAAGTGCAAAAAATACCCTGATCGAATTTATAAAGCAACAAACCGAATTGAATTACGAACGTTATAGTTCTTATTTGTATTCGGAGTCGTTGCAATCGGCCTTGCGTGTTGAAGAAGTAAAACCCGATTACGGAAATGATTCACAACAGGTTGACGGACGTTTAATTTTGCGCGATAATTTTGACAAGAATTTTGAAATAAATCCGTTAGTGCTTATTTTTGGAGAAGATGCTGGTTTTATTGGCGATGTAAATCAGGGATTGGAAGGTATGCAGGCCAAGTATGGCGAACTGCGTGTGTCCGATACCGGTATACGTGAAGCTACCATTCTTGGACAAGGAATTGGACTTTCAATGCGCGGCTTACGACCAATAGCCGAGATACAATACTTAGATTATTTACTATATGCTTTGCAGATCATGAGCGATGATCTTGCAACAGTGCAATACCGTACTAAAGGCGGACAAAAAGCACCCTTAATTATTCGTACACGTGGTCACAGGTTAGAAGGTATTTGGCATTCAGGTTCTCCTATGGGAATGATCATTAATGCCTGTCGTGGAATTTATGTTTGTGTACCACGTAATTGTACCGAGGCAGCCGGATTTTATAATACTTTATTAGTTTCGGATGACTGTGGATTAATTATTGAACCATTGAACGGTTATCGTAAAAAAGAATTGATGCCGGCTAATCTGGCTGAATTTAAAACGCCACTTGGTGTTCCCGAAGTGGTGGTTGAAGGAAATGATCTTACCATTGTATCTTACGGGTCGACATTTAATATTTGTCACGAAGTAATTACACAACTTAACGAGGTGGGTATTTCTGCTGAACTGATAGACGTAAGAACATTGTTACCGTTTGATGTAAATCATACCATTGTTGAGTCATTGAAAAAAACGAATCGTTTACTGGTGGTTGACGAAGATGTACCGGGTGGAGCATCGGCATTTATATTGGATAAAATTATGGTGGAGCAGGGTGGATATAAATATTTAGATAGTGCACCTGTAACACTTGCTTCTAAAGAACATCGTCCGGCATACGGTAGTGATGGTGATTATTTTAGCAAGCCAAGTGCCGAAGATATTTTTGAAGCGGCATATGGGATCATGAATGAATCTGATCCGGAAAATTATCCGGGTTTATATTGATGTTAATTTCCGAACGTTTAAATGGATCACGATACAAAAAAACCTTTCGCATCAAATAAATATACCGATTCAGTTGAAACCTCATTGACAATGGTCGGTCTTCGCGAAGATGGAATTTTGGAAATTCGATTTAAGTTTGATGAATACGAAGTTGATCTACCGCAGCAGCAAGAGATCCATGACGCTGTATTTCACCTCACAAAAAAGGGAATGGTAATGTACCATATTTTGGTAGTTCCGGGAAAGTATGGTGGAATAACCAAGGAAGCACGAGAAATGGAAATGTTTTTGAAGCCGGCTTTCAAAGAGCAATTTTCACTTGCAATTGTTGTTCATTCATTGGCTCAACGCATCATTGGAAATATGTTTCTTAAAATGAAAACCAACAAGCCAAAATTTCCCAGCAGGCTTTTTACGAGTGAGGAATTAGCATTAAAATGGATCAATAAACTTAAATAAAAAGCAGTTTAAACACCGGCTTGCAAAAATAGATCAAATAACTATTCAAGAATAGCCTCTCTAATGTATTTCAGCCGATAATCCTGTCTCCAGCAACTTAGTGCATATGGGTTCCAATTCCTCATACATGCCATGCATTACATCGCATTTGCCGTTATAATGCACGATAAAAGCGCATTGCTCGGCTTGTACAGGATCGTGACCGCAATAAGTAACCAGCATTTCAATTACATGATCAAAGGTGTTTACATCATCGTTAAATAAAATAATGGCATGGTGTTTTGCTTCAAGTGTTTCAACTGAAGTTTCTTCCTCGGTTTCCCATTGGTTTTTATTGTAAATATATTTCACAATGCAAAGATATGAAAATCCGATTGAATTATTAAATTTGGTTGGGCTAAAGCCCATGAGAATTTTTGAATTAATTGCCACGACCTTAAGGTCGTGGCAAT
>JAYUZA010000191.1:0-2468 GCA_043752145.1 Flavobacteriales bacterium | reverse complement strand
TGCTAAAATCAATGAAGAATTAGCCAAAGCAAATTTCTTTTTGTTCTCGATAATTTCCATGGCAGCTGTTCGCAATTGATTTTGCAGTTTTTCCATGTCGTTAATGATGTATTCAACTTTTACGATATCGTAGATTTCGATCTCAGATGCAAGAATCATCATTTTCTCAACCAGCGCATGATCGGTAAAACCAATGATGAGATTCTTTTTTAATTCAAATCCTTCAACGGTTTCGGTGGCGGTTTTTCCAACAATTTTATAATCGTAAATGCGGGTTTGAGCAATAAGGTCAACAAACATACTTTCATCGGCAATTCCCAAAGCCTTTAAGCCCGTTTTAAACTTATCAAGACGTACGTTGAGTTGCTTGCTACATTCGGCAACCGTTTGTGCTTCCTGTGTAATGCCAAATACGGCTACGTAAGAGTCGGGCTGTACATTTATCATAACCTTGGTGGCAATGGAGTAGGTTGAGTCGGTAGCAAGGTAGTTGGAGCTGTTGCGCGATGCATAGGAATTGTAATAACTGTTGCCATAATTGTAATTTCCGTACACGGCATTGCCTTCCATGGCATAATTCCCCTTGTCGTAGTTGATATTGCCTTTGTCCTGGGCCGTTGCACTCATGGAGATAAGCAAACTTGTGGTGATCATTAGATTTTTCATAGAAGGGTTTAGTTTAATTCGTTAATACTTTGTTTTTAAAGGTCTCATTGAATGCTTGCGCATTTAAGGTTTAATGTTCAAGGTACATGTATCTCAGGGATCGGTTCAGTGTGTGGCAAAAAAAAGTTCGAATCAAAATTATTGACTCATAAATTTATTATTTTCGTTGGGAACTACAATTGAACTTTGAACCTTAATCTTTAAAAATTAATCATGGCTTACTGGCTTGTAAAATCAGAACCCTCTACTTTTTCGTGGGATAAATTTGTAAATGACGGCAAAGCCGTTTGGGACGGTGTGCGCAGTTATCCGGGTCGCAAGAATTTACGCGCCATGAAAAAGGGTGATAAAGTTCTTTTCTATCACAGTATGGAAGGAACCGAAGTGGTAGGTATAGCTAAAGTAAGCAAGGAAGCGTATCAGGATCCAACAACCAAAGATGATTGGAGTGCGGTAGACCTTGAGCCCATAAAGCCGCTTAAAAAGACCGTAACGCTGGCAAAAATTAAAGCAGAAAAAAAACTTCAAAAAATATATCTGGTGGTGCAACCCCGCTTATCGGTTATGCCGTTGGAGAAAGAGGAGTTTGATTTGATTGTGAAAATGAGTTCTTAAGCAAATGGAACGCTGATAACGCAGATCAATAAGATTAGGTGTAAATTTTTAGCCTAAAAATAATCAATTCATACTATAATTCATCTTACCTGATTTCAAATAATGATATTCGCGTGTAATATACGTGATCATTCGGGTGAAAATAGTGAAGGCTTTATCGGTTTCGGGTGTAATATCCTTTTTTTGCAGACGAAGTAATAATTTCATGTAAAGTGCATTCATGCAAATCTCTACCTCATTTACACCGGCATATTTACTTCTTTGCGCGAATTCGGAAATATAAGGTTGTGCTTCAAAAAAGAATTCTTCATAATTTTTATCGCCAATATTGAGCAGCGAGGTGTGGACCATGTATAATTCCTTTAGAATTTCGTTGAGCTCGTGTAAATGTCCGCCTTCTTCCAGCGACTGAATGCGCATTTTATCAATAAGTTTTTGATACCAGTTCTTGAGTTTTTTCTCCTGTGCGGGCTCAAGTCCGGCAGGTTGGATTACACCATAAAAAATGTCGTCCAGATTCAAATGAAATCCACGAATCAGGTCTTCAATTTGCCACATGTAAAGCAGGTATTCGGCAATATTGGTTTTATATTTTTCTTCTGAAACAAACACGGTAACTCTCTAGTTTTTTTTGTATTCGGCATTCAATCCGTCTGCCACCACTTTTGTTATACTAAATACTTCATCTCCATACAAAATGGCACTGGCATAACCATCGCGCAACACAAAGTCAATTTTCTTTTCGGCACAAAAGGTTTTCAAGAATTTTTTAAGTGATGCTTCACCTTTTTGGCTTATGGTAACTTGTAATGAGTCGATATAAGCCGATTTTTGATTTTTAAAGACCATGAAATCATTTTCAATTTTTTGCAACATAGCATACGCTTGTTCTTGCTCGCTTTTGGTCTTTAATTCAAAATTCTTTTGCAGGGCTTGTGATCTTGCCATGGCTATTTGCTGCTTTTGCTGAATTTGTTGTTCAATACCTGCACCAATACTTTGCAGCTTTTGCGACTCGTCTTTAAACAGTTGATAGGTTTGATTTAATGAATCAAGATTGAGATATGCTATGCGCAGATCGCCTTTTGCTTTATCGCCCACAAAGGCCGCGTTTAACTGCGCCTGTTTTTTTTCCGGCTCTTTGTTTACCGATGGTTTTGTAACGAACAGGTAAACCACTGCTGCTG
>JAYUZA010000190.1:0-2477 GCA_043752145.1 Flavobacteriales bacterium | reverse complement strand
TTTTTTATAGTCCTTTTTCGCTTTATAAACATTTCCTAAAGGGTAATAAGATTGCGTTACTTCAACGCTTTTTTTACCAAATATATTTTCACGAATCTTCATCGCATTTAAATGCGCTTTTTCGGCTTCGTCAAGTTTATTGTAATTCAAATAAACATTGCCGATATTACCGTAACTGGTAGCTGTTTCAGCATGATATTTACCCGGTTTTACCAACCGAATTACAAGCGCCTTGAAGTGATGTAACAACGATCTGTCATACTGTTCAAGTGCGTTATACATTACACCTAATGTAATATGGGTCGTTGCAATTAAGGGGCTATTGGTATCGGCCAATGTGTTGCCAAGTGTAAGAGCCTTTTCCAAATAAATTTGTGATTTTTCATACTCGTCCTTTCGGTTAAGAATAGTTGCCATTTGATTATAAGAATTTATCAGGTCACTAATGTTTTTGTTTGCCTGAAATTCTATCGATGCTTTTTTATAATACACAAATGCGCTATCGGGATTTGCGTTTTTGCGAAAATCTTCGGCTTTTCGCGTTAACTCTTCGCCCAGCGAATCGCTTTGAGCATTTGCATTAATTGCGACACAAAGTAAAATAGAAATTTTAAAGAGTTTCATACAGCTTTTTTAATTGATCTTAGCTGAAATTAAACAATTAAATTGATCATGTTTAGACCGGCAAACAACCTTTAACAAACTGGTCGTTTTTGAACATCAGTTCTTTTTAAATGTAAGTCCTTTTTTCTTCAATACTTCTTTCAGTTTAGGAATAACGGATTTCCCTATTCCATGAAATGCTAAAACTTCAGCTTCCGTGAATTTGGCCAATTTTACCAATGAATTAATGTCATTGTTTTCCATTGCACGTCTTGCCGGTGCCGACAATACCGCTAAAAAATCAGCTTCAGGTTCTCGTTGATTTTCGCAAATAGGACAAACAGGGCAATCGCTGCTTTTGAAATAAGTATGTCCGTTTTTACAGGTTCGTTTTGTTTTTGTCATTGCAATTAATATTTTTTTCTGCCTCTCCCCTCGCGAAAAAGTCGATGAGTGGGACATTACTAAAATAAATTAAAATTATTTTGAATCATCCAACTGACTGAAATTTTTATTCACAAACTACACATTATAGTCAGACTTTAATCTCTTAGGAATTACTTTTATCTTGGGAAAGACTATGCCGACCGCGTACCTCCCTCTATTTTACTCAGTCAATAATACCACATTCTCACAACTGCACATCGTCACATCAACTTATCTTCCTGCTAAAAACTTTCTGCTCCTTCACCTCCGTAAATCCCGCCTTCGTATAAAAAATATGGGTCTCTTTTCGAATAACATTTGTTCGCACCCGTATGGTCTCGCATCCGTAATTAGCCGACCATTCCATAACCTCATCAATTAATTTTTTACCTATGCCTTTTCCTCTGTGTGCTTCATCAACAACCAATCCTGCAATCTCCACAAATCCCTCCGACTCCACCCGTGGTGAATAAAATCCCTGTACCCACGCAATGAGTTTTCCATCCATTACTTTAACGAAAATGCAGTTGTTGTTTAGGTCTAAAATTTCCCTTATTCTTTTTTGCGTTTGTTCTTTGGTTGATGGATAGCCAAATTGCGCTGACAGTTGCGCCATGCCTTCGCTATCATGAATGGTTCCGGGTCTGATCATCTTGATTAAAATTGTAGCCTAATCTACTTAATGTTTCTTTTAGTTTTGAGACACCTCCTCACGAAAAAATCAAGGAGTTGTATTATACGAAAATAATATTCATCCAATTCTGTTCGAAAAGAGGATTTACTTTTTTTGAACAAACTACATATTGTAGTCAGACCTTAATGACCTCGCAATTACTTTTACATTGGGTAAGACTTGCCCAACCGCAGCCTATTCCTTTAGACTTTATTCTTTTCTTGTATCTTATGTCTACTCACAATCCACATCACCACTTCCCATATGTTCGAATCCATAAATATTTAGCCAACGTGTATATTTTTCATTCTTAGGTTTGTCCATCGAATAAACCTTGTCGCCATACATGATCGACATGATATTTTCAGGTAATTTCGTTTTATCACCAGGTAAACCAAATATCATTTGTACGTCCGCTCTCAAAATACTGTCGGTAAATGTAATGGCTAGTTCTCTTAATTCTCCATGCTCAAAGTCAAGTCGTATTGACTTTATTATTGTATGAACCTTGCTCGCTAATTTTTCGGGTAATTCAATTCCTTCGTAATACTCCCTGGTATTTTTACACGGATCACCATCATTTTTATAACTCTTATAATCACAATTAAAAATCGAATCACGGTAACCCAATTCCTTTTCAAGCATACAACCTATTTCAACCGGATTTTTTCGCAGCCAGGTTATTAAAGGGTATTTCATTAAAAAAGTTGAATCTGGTGATTGAACTATAACCTTATCATTCGCGCCTTTTGTTTTATTTTTACCCGTTTTTTTC
>JAYUZA010000189.1:0-2478 GCA_043752145.1 Flavobacteriales bacterium | reverse complement strand
TACGGGCTAATTTTTCAATATCAAATGCCATTAAACTAAATTAGCGGCAATAAGAGGGCGTGAAAAATAAATCAATGAAAATGATCAATACATAAATGTTAATTGATTAAAGCGCTTGAGAATGTAAAACCAAAATTAAAATGAGAAGAAAAGGGACGGTAAATGTTTTGTAATAGACTGATTACTGGTGAATTAATTGACCTCGACCGGTTCCTGTTTTGTCAACAGTCGGATTGCCTGTATAAAGAATATTTCCAAATTCTTCAATTTGCGCATACAAATAGTTAATCACATTCAATTTAAAATCGCCTGTGCCGCTGTTATTAGCCAGGCAAATTGTTGCCGACATTTTGCTTGCATCAATTATTGT
This sequence comes from Flavobacteriales bacterium, assembly GCA_043752145.1. Taxonomy (GTDB): domain Bacteria; phylum Bacteroidota; class Bacteroidia; order Flavobacteriales_D; family UBA2798; genus DASPJQ01. The sequence continues at coordinate 2,108 of JAYUZA010000189.1, read as the reverse complement.
TGTTCCACCCGAATAAAAATAAGCAAGGCCCGTTTTACCTGCTAAAATAATATTTGAATTACCTGTTGCAAGGTTAAAACGAATACTGTCGGTATTGAACAAAAGATCGAAATCACCACTGCAACCTTCGCCCTCAACTTCAAAATACGATTGTTTAATGGTGTCAGTACAAGTCACATTCCCAGCAGCAACAAAATTGATACGCGACAGACTTGTAAACTCAAGCACGATCTTTATTTCTTTCTTATACGATCGTAAAAAATTGCAATTATTCTCGTTGCGTATAGTGAGTTGGTTCCCGTTAATCTCGGTAATAATATAGTCCACTAAATTTTTACCGCAGGTAATGGTGGCGCGGTTAATTGTTGATGGTCTTAATTCGATTTGGATCTTATCAAACACATTCATTTTTTCAAATGCTGCCAAATCGCGTGTAAAGGTTTGAATTTCACCCGTTGATTTACCGCATTTGGAATCCTTACCACATGAATACAAGAGTATTGCGCAGCCCGTAAGGGTAAGGAATCTTATTTTAAGTTTTTTCAAGTGAAGGATTTCAATTTCCCCAAAATTAATTCATTTTTAGTTCAAAAAACTACATTTGTACCATCATATTTTAGGATCGATGAAATTTTTAATTGCAGGCTTGGGAAATATTGGAAGTGAGTATGAAAATACCCGCCATAACATTGGTTTTAAAATAGCCGATGCACTTGCTGCTAAGCAAAAAGCCGTGTTCGGGAGCGACCGTCACGCCTTTGTTTCGGAATTTAAAATAAAGAATAAGCAACTAGTGGTCATAAAACCTACCACATTCATGAATTTAAGCGGTAATGCGGTAAGGTACTGGATGCAAAAAGAAAAGATCCCCTTGGAAAATGTATTGGTAATAATTGATGAACTGGCTTTGCCTTTTGGATCTATTCGCATGAAGGGTTCGGGAAGTGATGGTGGACATAACGGATTAAAAAGTGTGCAGGAAGTATTGGCAACGCAAAATTATGCGCGTTTGCGTTTTGGTATTGCAGCCGAATTCTCCAAAGGAAAACAGGTAGATTACGTTTTGGGTGAATGGAATAAAGAAGAGTTAAAAACACTTGACGAAAGAATTGCAAAATGTGTTGGCGCAGTGGAAACGTTTTGTTTGGCAGGATTGAATAACGCGATGAATGAATTTAATAAAGCGTAGATCAATTTCAAATATTAAGTATCAAATATCAAATTTCTGTATGAAAATAACTCTTGAAATCTCAATGTATCCCCTGAATCGCGAATACGAATCGCATATTCTTGAATTTATTCATCGTTTACATAATCATAAGAGCATTGTTGTTAAGACCAATGCAACGGCTACGCATGTGGTGGGCGAATTTGATGACGTGTTCACAGCCCTGAAAGACGAAACCAAAGCATCGTTTGCCACGGGCGAAAAATTTGTGATCGTTACAAAAATAATTAATTCGGAATTGGCCATTTAATGAACGATTTTTTTGATCAGGTCATCGCTTATGCACAAAGCAACCAACTTGAAATGGTTGCCGTTGTGTTTGGATTGTTAAGTGTTTGGTACGCTGCAAAAGAAAATATTTTGGTTTATCCCACAGGCATTGTTGCCGTTGTTATTGCGTCATATCTTTATTTGAACAGTAAATTGTATGCCGATTTTATTCTCCAGATCTATTATTTTTTTGCGAGTGTTTATGGATGGATATTTTGGGTCAAACTAAAAAAAGAAGAAAAAGGAATTTCAATTATTGAAAACTCCCGGCAATGGTTGATCTATGTTCTAATCACTTTGATGGCTTTTGGTGCATTTTATATTGTGCTGATCAATACCGATACCGATGTGCCGTTCACCGATTCGGTCATCAATGCCATATTTATTACAGGAATGATCTTAATGGCCAAAAAGAAAGTAGAAAGCTGGATCTTTTGGATCATGGGCGATATAGGTTCAATATTTATTTCAGAATATAAACACCTTCACTTTTTTGCACTTGAATATTTTATTTTTACAATAATGGCAATTGTTGCTTTATTTGTATGGTTTAAAAAATATAAATATGATACAGTCCGTTAGAATAGTTTTAACTGGAGTTGAGTCTTCG
>JAYUZA010000188.1:0-2479 GCA_043752145.1 Flavobacteriales bacterium | reverse complement strand
CTTTCTAAAATCCTCGTCATATTCATCAATGGCCTCGATGGGAACAACGCTGCAAAAAGGCAAGGTGAGTTTCATGAGAAAATCGCTTTGTGGTTTGCTTAAGAAAATTTTTAATGTTGAATCATTTTCGGCAAAAAATCCGTTGGTAGAACCCTTTTTTATTGTGTTTACATTTTGAAAAATATATTGTCCCGGTGAAGCGGTTTCAGGATCACAGATCCTGAAAAAACTATTCACAAAATCTGAAGCTACTACCCTTCTGCCTTTTCCATTCTTAAAAACAGCATCATCGTGAAAAACAACATCGGACCTTAAATAAAATGTGTAGGTTAAACCATCCTCCGACATTTCCCAACGTTTGGCAATACATGGTATAACGCTCAAATCATTGTTGAACTGAACCAGACCATTAAAAATATGCCCGATAGCCCAGCTATCCTCAAAACGAGCGGCATAAGCGGGGTCCAAATAGCTTATACCAGCCGACTCATTGTATCGCAAAACCAATTTATTTCCATTGAAATCAACTTCCTCTTTCGTTTCACAACCCGTTACAAATGTGACTAAAGCAATAATTACCAATACCTGTTTCATACCCACGATTTATTTTCTTTAAAGTTGGCAAAAGCAAAGCATGAATTTGTTGGTTACGAGCGTAATTGTTTTAACAAGATTATGAACATTTTATGCCGTAAAATACTATTTTTGCCCGGTGAATCAGTACAAAAAGGTCAGTTTTCATACGTTGGGCTGTAAGCTTAATTTCTCGGAGACATCCACCATTGCGCGCCTGTTTGAAAATGCGGGTTATGCAAAGGTTGAATTCTCGGACCTGCCCGATGTATATGTCATAAACACCTGTTCGGTCACCAATAATGCTGATAAAGAATGTAAGCAATTGGTGAAACGTGCTATGAAAATTAATCCAAATGCTTTTGTCGCGATCATTGGCTGCTATGCGCAATTGAAACCTGCAGAGATCGCTGCCATTCCGGGCGTTGATCTGGTACTTGGTGCGAACGAAAAATTTAATCTCCTTGAATACATTGATTCAACCGGCAAAAAAGAAATTCCCGAAATTCAAAATCAGGAAATAAAAATTACCAAAAATTTTGTTCCTTCCTTTTCGTTTGGCGAAAGAACACGCACATTTTTAAAGGTACAGGATGGCTGCGATTATTTTTGCGCGTTTTGCACCATACCACTTGCACGCGGATTCAGCCGCAGCGATAATGTTGAGAAAACACTAAAAGTTGCCGATGAAGTTATAAAGACCTTTGTAAAAGAAATTGTTCTAACAGGCGTGAACATTGGCGATTTTGGAAAACACCATAACCAGAATTTTTTACAACTTGTAAAAGCGCTTGACGAGACTGTTGGCGAACACAGGTTCAGAATATCATCTATTGAACCCAATTTATTGAGTGATGATATTATTGCGTTCGTTGCAGGATCAAAAAAATTCGTTCCTCATTTTCATGTTCCCCTGCAATCGGGAAGCGATAAGATATTAAGTCTTATGCGCAGACGATACAATTCAACATTGTACGCCTCACGCATTGCTACTATAAAAAAACTAATGCCCGATGCCTGTGTCGGTGTTGACGTTATAACCGGATTTCCTTCTGAAACAGAAGAAGATTTTTTAACCACATATAGTTTTCTTCAAAGTCTTGACATAAGTTATTTACACGTGTTCACCTACTCTGAAAGGGCTAATACAACCGCTATTCGTATTAATGAGATAGTTCCTTTGCCTGAACGACAAAAGCGCACCAAAATGCTCAATATTCTTTCCGATAAAAAAAGAAGGGCGTTTTACGAGAGCCAGTTAGGCAAAACAAAAACCGTTTTGTTTGAAACCGAAGAAGAAAACAATACCATTAGCGGCTTTACCGAAAATTACGTGAAAGTAACCTTGCCTTTTGATCCCGAATTGATCAATACAACAAAAAAAATAACGCTTTCGTCTGTTAACGGTAACGGACATGTAAATGGCGAATTTATTAAACAACCATTAAACCTTATTCATAGCTAATGTATCCTACGCTCTATCATTTTTTTTACGATTGGTTTGGAGTAAAAATTCAATTTTTACGGGCCATTAACAGTTTTGGTTTTTTTGTTGCCATTGCATTTATAACAGGTGCCTGGTTATTTGGTAAAGAAGTTTACCGCAAATACAAAGAAGGACTTATTCCTTCACAAAAAGTAAAACAAATTATCGGGAAACCTGCATCGGCTCAGGAATTAGTGTTAAACGGACTTTTTGGATTTTTGATCGGTTTTAAAATCATTTACGCCATTTTTCATTCAGAAGTATTTCAGGATTTTCCAAAATATCTCGCCACCGGAAAAGGAAGCTGGATAGGAGCTCTTGTTATGAGTGCCGTTTTTGCTTATTGGAAATATTACGAAAAGAAAAAAGAAGCGCTTGATCCGCCAAAAGAAATGGAGGTTGAATTTTTGCCGAGTCAAC
>JAYUZA010000187.1:0-6503 GCA_043752145.1 Flavobacteriales bacterium | reverse complement strand
TTTTCGTTGTTGTTATTGTTGTTTTCCATAAAAAGAGTTCGTTTAACAGATGTTTAACAAATATAGGGATAATGAAGTATGTTGATCTGCTAAAATTGTTTAATTTAATGTCACTATGAAGACATGGGTGATATTTATTGGTTTGAGCCTACTTGCCTACTGCGCTAAAGCGCAAAACCAATACAGTAAAAGCGAGTGCGATACAAATTTATTTATCGAAAATACAATAACACCCAATGGGGACGGAATTAACGTTGATTTCATTGTACATTTCAAAAGGAAACAACCCGATAGTTTTGAAATGAAACTCTATAACCGTTGGGGAGAATTGATCTTTGAAACAAAAGATCTGCACAAGGGATGGGTTGGTAACGGCAAGGATGGAAAAACTCCTGTAAAAGAAGGTGTCTATTATTGGATAACGAATTACGCGTATACAATTTATGATGAAAAATTAAGTTGTACAGGCTATGTTACCTTATTGAGATGAATTTATTTTTAAAATATTCGACCATTTGTTTCTTATCGATCATGAGCTGCAATGCAACCGCTCAGGTTGACGACAGTGCATATGTTGTAACTCAAATCCAACCGATCTTTACGCCCGATGGAGACGGAATAAACGATGAGTTCATGGCTTATTGGGATACTATTACGCCTGCGGTCTTTAAAATGATGATCTTTGATCGGTGGGGAGATATTGTTTATCAAACCAATGATCTTAAAAAAGGATGGGACGGAACGATCGCAGAGGGAAAAAAGAAAGCAAAAGAGGATACGTATATATGGAAAGTGATTTTTTCATATTGGATAGGTGGGCAAAAAGAAGAACGGATGGGTCATATCATTCTTCTCCGGTGATTTTATTGCGCAAACACCTTCGCTTTCGCCTCAGCTGAACTAATTACAGGAACAACTTCAAAATCGGCAAGGTCTTTCCAGTTATTGATCCATTCATGCAATTTTTCCAGCGAATCGGTTTCCCCGTCCGAACGGCACATAAAATAAATTTTCACTTAGGCCGGGCGGGCATTAACTGAAAACATGTTTTCACATCCTCATCTATCCAGCTATTGACGTAATTCACTCTATCAGGCATTAATCGTCCCTTTTCGGCAAAGCGTTGGTAAAGTTCTTTTACTTTTCCTTCTTTGAATTTTTCGATGATCATGTATTGCATAAAGTAATTTTTAGTGGACATCTTCCGACTCAAGAAGCGTTTTTAATTTTTCTACGATCTTTATCACCTTCCTCCGGTGTAGCGACTTCGTTAGAAATAAAATAAACCGATAGAGTGCGTTTTGCATGTGACATGTATAGGTCATTGTGAACTTCACTTCATTTTCACTTAACTCTTCTAAAACCATTTCAACGTCCGTTATCTGACCACGCATGATCTGTTTGAGCCGCATTAATTCATACGCACGAATTTCAATCACTTGTTCGGTAGCTTCAAAAATACGACCCATTAAACGATACCTATGAAGCGCAAGAGAACCTTCTTCTCTGCAATTTCCCCTAATCTGTTCATGTTCCAAAAACCCATCAGCCCATTGTTTCAAATTATCGGGTTCAAAAATAAAATGCCAAACACGTTGAACAGGTCTATGAATTATAACTTCGTGCGTAAATTCCATGCAAATATTTTTACTTCAAAAAAAATCCCCGCTCCTGAGTTTGTCGAAGGGGCAGGGATAATATTCATAATTCAACATTCGTCTTTCAACATTTGGTTGATGACATTTTTTATAATCCTAAAATAACCTCTTGCGGATCTTTTCCTCCAAACAACATTTTCGTTGGATTCTCCAACATTTCTTTCACTTTCACTAAAAATCCAACCGATTCTCTTCCGTCAATAATTCTATGGTCGTATGATAACGCAACGTACATGATCGGACGAATTTCAACAGCACCGTTAATGGCAACAGGACGTTCAACAATGTTGTGCATGCCCAAAATTGCACTTTGCGGAGGATTAATAATTGGTGTAGATAACATTGAACCAAAAACACCACCATTTGTAATCGTAAATGTTCCACCGGTCATATCGTCAACCGTAATTTTTCCATCGCGCGCTTTGGTTGCCATTTCTTTAATTCCGTTCTCAATATCGGCTAGGCCCATCATTTCGGCATTTCGTAAAATAGGTACCATTAATCCTTTGGGTGTACTAACGGCAATTCCTATATCGCAAAAGTTATTGAACACGGTTTCATCACCATCAATATAAGCGTTCACAGCAGGGTAGTGCTGTAAAGCAATTGAACATGCTTTGGTAAAGAATGACATAAATCCTAAACCAATACCATGTGTTTCCTGAAATTTATCTTTGTATTTTTTGCGCAGGTCCATTACCGGTTTCATATCAACTTCGTTAAACGTAGTTAACATGGCGGTTTGATTTTTTACATTCACCAAACGCTCGGCAATTTTCTTGCGAAGTGTTGTCATTTTTTTGCGTTCCTGAGCGCGATCTCCTGTAAATGCAACAACGTTTGCGCTTTCCTTCACAACAAAACCTTTAGCCATTGAACTTAAAACATCTTGCTTGGTAATTCTACCGTCTTTTCCGGTAGCCGCAATTTGATTTGATTTCAATCCTTTTTCGTCCATCATTTTCTTGGCAGCCGGACTCGGTAATCCTGCAGCGTGACCATTAGCAATAGGTAAAGGATTTGGTATAACCGTTTCTGATTTCTGATTTTTGCTTTCCGATTTTACTTCGGCTTTTTCGGTTTTCGGTTTCGCAACCGGTTGAGCGCTGGTGTCGATCTTTACTACAACTTGTCCTACTTTAACGGTATCACCTTCGGCAACCAATAGCTTAACCGACCCTGCTTCTTCGGCATTAATGGTTAAGGTCGCTTTATCTGAATCTACTTCACATAATTCCTGGTCTTTTTCAACCACATCTCCGTCTTTAACGATCCAACGGGCAATTACAACTTCGGTAATGGATTCACCCGGACTTGGTACTTTTAGATCTACTATTGCCATTTTAGTTTAACGTTTAAAGTTTAATGTTATAAAGTGTATCCGGTATCCAGTATTCTGTTCCCCGGTTGTTCATTAGTTTAATAGGTATTTTATTTTTTGGTTAAACTTCTGATGTCCGATGTCTGACATCTGATGTCTAATTCTTATTCGGAACCAATTTCTTTGTAAATATTTTACCCAAAATGGTTTCAGTTTGCTCGTTGTGTACTTTTAAATAGCCTGTAGCCGGGCTTGCGCTTTCGTGCCGACCAACATATTCAATTCCTGTTTTGTGCAGGTAATTGAACATATGGCGCCATGCGCCCATATTTTCCGGTTCTTCCTGTGCCCATAAAATTTTCTTAGCGCTCTTATATTTCGCAAAAATCGCATCAATTTGAATTTGTGGATACGGATACAATTGTTCAACGCGTACAACGGCAACATCATTGGCACCTTCTTTATCTCTGCGCTCAGCAAGATCATAATAAACTTTTCCGCAACATAAGATCAATGTTTTTACATCAGCCGCTTTTGCTTTAGGGTCATCAATTACTTCCTGAAATCCGCCTGTTGTGAAATCATTAATAGATGAAACGGCAGCAGGGTAACGCAATAACTTTTTAGGAGTAAAGCATATCAGTGGCTTTCTGAAATCACGTTTCAACTGTCTACGCAAGGCATGAAAATGATTTGCAGGTGTTGTTGCATTTACAATTTGCATATTATTATCGGCACACATTTGTAAAAAACGTTCCATACGCGCACTTGAATGTTCTGGTCCCTGACCTTCGTAGCCGTGAGGTAAGAACATTACCAAACCGTTCAAGCGTTTCCATTTATATTCAGCCGATGCTAGAAATTGGTCAATGATAATTTGTGCTCCGTTAAAGAAATCACCAAATTGTGCTTCCCAAATAACCAATTCATCGGGCGATGCAAATGCGTATCCGTATTCAAATCCTAAAACGGCATATTCACTCAAGAATGAATTGTAAACATCAAATTTGGCTTTTGTTCCGGCATTGTTCAACGGCACGTATTCTTCTTCCGATTCTTCAATTTTTACAACAGCATGACGGTGCGAGAAAGTACCACGCTCAACATCCTGTCCGCTTAAACGTACGTAATGTCCTTCGTGCATTAAGCTGGTATAAGCCATTAATTCGCCCATTGCCCAATCATAATTATCATTCTTGATCATGGCAACACGTTCTTCAAATATTTTTTCGATCTTATTAAAGAACTTTTTGTCTTTGGGCAATGCTGTGATTTTTTCAGCTAACTGAATAAATGTTTTTTTATCAATTCCAGTATCCGGACTTTTATCGAACGAATGCTTATCAGCTTGTTTTAATCCGTTCCATGTTCCTTCAAGGTGTGAAATAATTTTTGCCTTTTCGGTTTGTTTGGCTTCAGCCAGATCGCTTTCCAATTTAGCTTTGAAATCTTTCTCCAATTGCTTTGCCTCTTCTGCGGTAATGGTTCCTTCGTTCACTAATTTTTCAGCGTATATCACCAAAGGGTTAGGATGTTTAGCAATTGCTTTGTAAAGTATTGGTTGTGTAAAACGTGGTTCATCTCCTTCGTTATGACCGTATTTTCTATAGCATAAAATATCTAAGAATACATCACGCTTAAACTTTTGGCGAAACTCCATCGCTAATTTTGAAACAAAAACAACGGCTTCAACATCATCACCATTTACATGAAACACCGGACTCAATGTTACTTTAGCAACATCGGTACAATACGTACTTGATCGTCCATCAGTATAATTTGTGGTAAATCCAACCTGGTTATTTGTTACTACGTGAATTGTTCCACCGGTTTTATAACCGTCCAATTGTGACATTTGAATTACTTCATACACGATGCCTTGTCCTGCCAAAGCAGCGTCACCGTGCATTAGTATCGGACAAACCTGCGAATTATTTCCGTTGTGTTTATGGTCGATCTTTGCACGACAAATTCCTTCAACCACCGGATCAACCGCTTCGAGATGCGAAGGGTTTGGTGTTAAACTCATGTGTACATGTTTTCCCGAATTACTTAATTGATCACTGCTATAACCCTGATGATATTTTACATCACCGTCAAATTCGGTATCTTCTGCTGTGCGACCTTCAAATTCAGTAAATACATCTTTATATTGTTTATTTAAAATATTGGTCAAAACATTTAAACGTCCGCGATGCGCCATACCTAAAACAAAGTCCTGTACACCTAGGTCGGCACCGAATTCCATAATGGAGTCCAGAGCAGGTATTAGTGCTTCACCGCCTTCAAGTGAAAAACGTTTTTGACCAACAAATTTTGTTGCTAAAAAGTTTTCGAACAGAACGGCCTGATTTAATTTTTCAAGAATGGTTATTTTTTCTTCTTTTGAAAACTTGGGTGTATTTTTTGTTCCCTCCATTCGGGTTTCAAGCCATTTGATAACTTCAGGGTCACGAACAAATAAAAACTCGGCACCAATACTTTGGCAATAGGTAGCTTCTAGATGGGTGATAATATCGCGTAATTTTGATGCGCCTATTCCGATCTCGTTACCTGCCTGAAAAATGGCATCCATATCAGCAATGCTTAGACCGAAATTTTCAATGGCGAGTGATGGTTTATATTGTCTGCGTTCGCGTACCGGATTTGTTTTGGTAAATAAATGTCCACGTTGACGGTATCCGTTGATCAATTGAATTACTTTAAATTCTTTTGAAACATTTTCAGGGATCGCACCTTCAACCGTTTGAAATTCGGTGCGGGCGAATTCAAATCCTTCAAAAAATTTGCACCAGCTAACATCAACTGAATTAGGGTCTTGTTTGTATTGTAAATACATGCTGTCGATCACTTCAGGATGCGCATTGCTTAAGTAAGAATAATTATCCATGTTTAAAAACGTATTGGGTTAACTATAAGAGCACAAATTTATGATTTTAAGGGGATTGAGGCTTGTTTTTCGTTGATATTTTTAATTCGATAATTGCCTGATTACAAGGGTTTGTATTGCCAAATTATCGTTTTATCATTGGTAGGTCGGCAGCAAGATGAGGATTTATAGGCGCATTTTTTTTGCCAAAGTAACTTTTCATTGGTTTTGGTTGTTCTACTAGTGATGAGAAAAATAGTATTGTTTATTTGTTGTTTGTCGCTAAAAGCGGGGGCACAGGACGCATTTTTTTCATTGCCTGCCTCGGCCACCGCTTATCTTAATCCATCGTTAGTTGAGCATCGATCAAATGCAAAATTTGAAGCTGCATGGCGTTTGCAATGGCATAAACTTGACGGTGGTTACAGCCAATATTATACAGAGTATTCGCACTATGTTCGGGTTTTAAGAGGGTATGTTTCGGTGTTCGGGTTGTATGAAAATAATTATGTTATCAGTAGACAAAATTATTGTATTAACTATACATATGCTTTGCGTCTCAGCAGGAAAATAATTATTAAGCCTTCTTTAGGATTTGGATATTTTGTAAAAAAAATTGATTGGTCAAGACTAAGTTTTGGCGACATGATCGATC
>JAYUZA010000186.1:0-6527 GCA_043752145.1 Flavobacteriales bacterium | reverse complement strand
AGTTGCACAGGGAAAAAGCTGTGGATTTACAGTAAAAGTCCTCAATAAAAAGCAAATCGAACAACATAAAATGGGCGGCTTGCTTGGCGTTAATCAAGGCAGTATTGACGAGCCTACGTTTAGTATTCTTGAATACAAACCGCGAAATGCGAAAAATAAAGCGCCTTTGGTTTTAATTGGAAAAGGTGTTGTGTACGATACAGGTGGATATAATTTAAAGATCAGTGGTAGTATGGGTACCATGAAATGCGATATGGGTGGAGCAGCAGCTGTTATTGGCGCGGTTGCAGCCATTGCAGCTAACAAGTTACCCCTACACGTTATTGGTTTAATTCCATCAACCGATAATCGTATTGGATTAAATGCGTTGGTACAGGATGATATTATTACCATGAGCGATGGTACCACCGTTGAGGTTCAAAATACCGATGCCGAAGGCCGTTTAATTTTAGCGGATGCTTTGGTTTACGCAAAACAATACAAACCCATGTTGGTAATTGACCTTGCTACCCTTACCGGTGCTTGTGCAGCCGTAACAGGACCATTCGGCATAGGTTTAATGGCTAATAAAACAAAATATAAAAATGCATTGATCGAAAGCGGTAACCAGGTATACGAACGTTGTACCGAATTTGCCATGTGGCGCGAGTACAATGATCTGTTAAAATCAGACGTTGCCGACCTTAAAAATATTGGCGGTCCTACAGGTGGAATGATCACGGCCGCTAAATTCCTTGAGCACTTTACGGCCTATGATTGGATCCACTTAGATATTGCAGGCCCGGCATTCATAAAAGATGGCGCAAATCATTATCACCACAAGGGTGGCAGTGCAGTTGGTGTTCGCTTATTATATAACTTTGCAAAAAAATTAGCGGGAAGAAAATAAAATGGCACAATTAGTAATTACCCGTCACGGTCAGTCGGCATGGAATTTAGAGAACCGTTTTACCGGTTGGGTTGATGTTGATATAACAGCAAAAGGTGAACAGGAAGCTTTGGCGGCCGGACAAAAACTTAAAGGTTTTCATTTCGACTGCGCTTTTACCAGCAATTTAAAACGTGCGCAACGTACGCTTGATATTATTTTAAAAGAAATAGGACAGGAAAATATTCCCGTTACAAAAGACGAAGCTTTGAACGAACGTCATTATGGCGATCTGCAAGGCGCCAATAAGGCCGAGACCGAAGAAAAATTCAGCAAAGAACAAGTACATATTTGGCGCAGAAGTTTTGACGTTGCTCCACCAAACGGTGAGAGTTTGAAAGACACGGCCGATAGGGTAATACCTTATTTTGATTTAAACATCGCGCCACTTTTGCAACAAGGTCGAAACATTATTATTTCAGCGCATGGCAATAGTCTACGAGCTTTAATTATGCACATCGAAAAACTAACACCCGATGAAATTTTGAAAGTTGAATTACCAACGGGTGTACCTATGCTCTACGAGTTAGATAAAAATTTGAATATTGAATCAAAACGAACCATATAAATGCCTGTTGAATTAAAATCATTGGCCGAAATTGAATTGATGCGTCAAAGCGCATTACTGGTTTCACGAACATTAGGCCTCATGGCCGAAATGATCGAACCGGGTGTTACACCTTTGGAATTAGATAAACGTGCCGAAGAATATATTCGTGATAACAATGCCGTTCCCGTTTTTAAAGGATACAATGGTTTCCCCAATGCTTTATGTATTTCTCCCAATGAAGTTGTGGTACATGGTATTCCAGGAAATGTTCCTTTGAAGGAAGGTGATATTGTTACCGTTGATTGCGGAGTTGTTTTAAACGGTTACGTTGGCGATCATGCATACAGTTTTGCAGTGGGTGAGATCAGCGATGAAAAAAGAAGATTGCTTCAAGTAACGCTTGAATGTTTGTATAAAGGAATTGAGCAAGCCGTAAAAGGTAAGCGCATGGGCGATCTTAGTTTTGCCATACAGGACCATGCCGAAAAAAACGGATATGGTGTTGTAAGAGAGCTTATAGGTCATGGATTGGGACGCAAATTGCATGAACCACCTGAGGTGCCAAACTTTGGCAAACGTGGTCGTGGCCCTTTGTTTGTTGACGGTATGACTATCGCCATTGAGCCTATGATAAACATGGGAACCAAAAATGTAAAGCAAATGCGCGATGGGTGGACAATAGTAACGGCCGACATGAAGCCATCGGCCCATTTTGAACACGATGTTGCTGTAGTTGAAGGCAAGCCTGTTATTCTTTCTACATTTGCGTATGTGGAAGAAGCGTTAGCCAAAAAAGGAATGCTTGTTTTACACGTATAGAATAAAAAAATGTACAAATATCTTTTAAATAAATTGCCTCGTCCCTTGCTTATTCGCATGAGCTATGTGTTCAGGTGGATAGCTCCTCTATTCTTAAAAGGAAATAAGGTTGAATGCAATGTATGCAATAAACATTTTCGGAAATTCCTGTCATACGGAGCCACTGTAAGAACTAACGTATTATGTCCTAACTGTCTTTCACTCGAACGTCACCGTTTAATGTGGATGTATTTGCAAACGGAGACCGATTTTTTTACCGCCAATAAAACAGTATTGCATATTGCGCCCGAACAATGTTTTTTAAAGCGTTTTAAGGGGATGAAAAATTTAAAGTATACAACGGCCGACATCGTTTCACCTATAGCCGATGTAAAAATGGATCTTCATCATGCACCTTTTGAAGACAATACATTTGACGTTATTTTTTGCAACCATGTATTGGAACATGTAGATGATGACAAACAATGTATGCGCGAATTGTACCGCATCATGAAACCCGGTGGCTTCGGTATTTTTCAGGTTCCCATTGATTACAGCCGCGAAACAACTTACGAAGACAAGAACATTGTAACGCCCGAAGACCGCGAAAAACATTTTTGGCAAAAAGATCATATGCGTCTTTTCGGCCGCGATTACAATAAGCAGTTAGAAACCGTAGGCTTTAAAGTTGAATGCAATAAAATGGCCAAAACTGCTGCCAATGCCGATCGATTCAGGTTGATGAAGGAGGAGATTATTTATATTTCTAGAAAGTAAAATTATTTTTCGCTTTCTTCCTTCCTTTTTCTAAGTAAATAATGTACGTTTTTGCTAAGTTTGAATACGCCAAAAATCCAGGCTCAAAATAATTAAGTTTGTAAGCTTTTTGCAAAACTCGGTCAACAACATAAAAAGAAAGTTCGGCACGATTTTTAACAGCATATCTGCTATTATCCTGACGATTATACACGGGAACAACCTTTTCAAGTGTATAAAATACGAATCTGTATTTTAGTGAGTCTGGATATTGAGTATGAAAATCCGTATCATAATTAATAAACAGAAAATCACCTTTGAAAAGTCGTTTAAATTTTCTCTTTAATTGATTATTAAATGAAAGAAACGTATTTGTGTTATTTGGGTTTATTTTAAAAACAAGCATAGTCGCATCTTGTTTGCCAAGACTTTCAGGGAAAGCCTCTCCATTTTTCGTGAAATCGTTTCTATAAAGTATGAGGCAGGATTGAAAACACAAGCAAAAGCCTATTAATGCTAAAAACGGGATGATCTTGAGTACAGCGCGCATATTAAATAAGATTATAAGTATCTAAAGTACAATAATATATCAACAAAAAAAACAGTAATAAATTGAATTGCAGTATTTTATATTTCAATATTTGAAATTTCTCCATTTTACATTCCCCCCCATGGGTTACCTTTTTAAAAACATGGTATAAATGTGTAATTAACCCTAAAAAGCAAATTAAAATGAAAAAATTAACATTATTGGCAACTATGTTTGCTGCGTTGACTTTCGCTTCATGCGGAGGTTCTAAAGAAGAAGGAACAGATTCAGATTCTACTGATGTAGCTACTGATACTACTGCTGTTGAAGAAGTTATCGAAGATGTTGCAGTTGATACTACTGCTGCCGGTGACACTACTGCTACTGCAGAATAATCATTAAAAATACGTGGGTTTGGTTTCCCACGGACAACCGTAAAAGGTTATTTGGTTTGAACCCTGACATCGCAAGATCGTCAGGGTTTTCCATTTTTAGCATATTAAGTTGAATTTTAGAGACAACTTTAGTCTTATGCGCTTCGTCTTAGTTTAGCAATACAGTAATAAACCTTTCGCCAAAATTCATAATTATAGAATATGAGAAGGATCCTAACAAGTCTTCTTTTTGCGTTTTTATTCGTGTCTTCATTGAAGGCCGAAAGGATCTATATTATGAATGCTGGTGGTTATAATACGGCAGCACCCAATCTTATTGCAGCCATTGTTGCCAACGGACATACCGTTGATGTTAACATTGTTCCTCCAGGCAGTTTACCTGCAGGATTCACTACTTCTTGTGTTGATCCGGTAAACGGTTATGGTTGGCTTTGTTTGTTCGGTAGTACCGATTATTCTGCCTTGATTCCGCAACTACAAATATTTATTGATGCCGGTGGAAAAGTGTTTTACCAATACGAAGTTAGTTGTTGTGTTCCTGCTTCAACAGGAGCAGCAGCAGTTATTGCAGGTTTAACAGGTTTACCAACCGTACCAAATGTTGAAGCTTATATTGCTCTTGATTTTTCGGCAAGCGCTGGTTGGGAAGCAGTGGGCATTAACGGGTGCATGTATATGAAAGGTAACGCGTATAAGGGAATTGACGGTATTCCTGTGGCGAATCAGTTTCAGGCAACCGCAAATTTATCCGGATCAAGTCCTTCCATCGCCTTGTGTACAAATTTTGGTTTTCATTTCGCTACGACCGATTTTGCAAGTGGCGCTAATAACGGTGCGCTCGTAGGTCTTGGCGATGTTAACGCATGGTATAGCGGTGCCGAACCTTCCGGAACGGTAGATCCACTCATGGTCGATTTCTTTTTCCCGCAGGATTGCAACGATACCTGTTATTTATTTGCAACAGGTTGTGTATTGGAAACGCCTACAGGAGGAACCGGAGGAAGTATAAGTTTAGGAAATGATACCACCATGTGTGGCGGTTCATTAACACTTAACGCCACAACACCATCGGCAACATATTTGTGGCAGGATGGTTCAACAGGTCCAACATTTAACGTGACAGCTTCGGGAACATATTGGGTTGAGGTTAACAGTGTTTGTTTTGGTGCCGCAAGCGATACAATTGTGGTTAATTACGTAAGTGTACCAACCGTTAGTTTGGGTAATGATACAACTATGTGTCCGGGTTCACCCTTAGTCTTGAGCGCATCTAACGGAACTTCTTATGTATGGCAAAACAGTTCTACCGATTCAACGTACAATGTTATGTTTGCGGGTACATTTTGGGTGCAGGTCGGCACAGCTTGCGGAACATTTATTACCGATAGTATCACGGTTAATTATTTTAACTTTGTTAGCGCGGATCTTGGGAATGATACAAGCTTATGCATTGGCGATGCAATAACCATCAATGGAACAAGCTCCGGTGCATTAAGTTATTTATGGCAGGATGGCACTACAACAACACCAACATATTTTGTTTCAACAGCGGGAACATATTGTGTTGCGGTCACCGGTATATGCAATACGGATAACGATTGCATGGAAGTAAGTATAATAAATCCTGCAACGTTCGATCTTGGAAATGATCAAACCATTTGTACCGGAGATATTCTCACCATTGGTTCTCCAATAGCAGGCGCAACCTATATGTGGCAGGACACCACATTTACATCAACCTACGTGGTAAGTCAGCAGGGAACGTATTGGGTTATCGTTCAAGTAGGAAGTTGCCAGGCAACTGATACGATTGATATCATCGAGGAAGATTGTACGCCTGTATTGATTATGCCAAATGTTTTCACACCAAACGGAGATGCTACAAATAACGCGTTCTACCCTGTAGAAATGGAAGACATTGAAAATACACGTTTGATCATTTTCAATCGTTGGGGACAGGAAATGTTCAGCTCGGCAAATTTAGCTGAAGGCTGGAACGGAAAATACAAAGGAAATGAATGCCCCGAAGGTGTTTATTTTTGGATAGTGAATTATACCGAAAAATCAAGTGACGGTAATAAAACCCTTTCAGGGAATGTTACTTTGTTGAGATAACGAGAGCCAATTCATGGTAACATATTACTTGCGAAATATTAAATTTTCAATCATTAATTCGAAGGGGAAAAAATCATCTGTAATCAGCTTTATGCAAGATTAAGTAGCCCAAGACTAGATGAATTAGATTCAATAGTCAACCACGTTATCCTAACTCATGTAAAGAGTAAGTATGAACCTCAATTTCTTTCTCAATTAAAACCTATAAAAATCTTGAATGAAATTGATTTTGAAGAATACATAAATCGTTTAATACTTGAAGATGGTGATGCTATAGAGAATATTTCGCGCTTTGATTTACGGAATGAGAATGGTAGTGTAAATAGACAAAGAATAACTCTGGTTTTTACGTCTGGCTATTTTAATGGAGCAGAAAAAAGTTTTTTTACAAAGCCTAAACAAATAAAGATACCGGATTCTTTGGTTGGTGATGTTACATTTTTCAGCCTTCACTCT
>JAYUZA010000185.1:0-2499 GCA_043752145.1 Flavobacteriales bacterium | reverse complement strand
TTCTACATTACCATGACCGTTGACGGATGGAAAAAAAATACACTGGATGTAAAAATGCCTGTTTGGGCTCCGGGAAGTTATTTGATACGTGAATTCGCAAAAGGTGTTGATTATGTAAAAGCAACATCGGGTGGAAATTTATTAAGCGTTGCAAAGACCGATAAAAGCACCTGGCAAATTAAAACAGATGGTAAATCAAAAATTGAGATCAAATACAATGTTTACGCATACGAAACATCGGTACGAACCAGTTTTTTGGATGCTTCGCATGGTTTTGTGAGCGGCACAAGTGTTTTCATGTATATTCCCGAATTAAAACAAATACCGGGAACGCTTGAAATTGTACCGGGCGATTTCAAAAAAATATCGACTCCGTTAAAAAGCAATTCGGCAACCAATTTTTCCTATACCAATATTGATGAATTTTATGATTCGCCCATTGAAATAGGGAACCATACCGAATTTGAATTCATGGCAGCCGGTTGCAAACATCGTGTGGCTATGTATGGCGAAGGAAATTATGAAACCGACCGTTTGAAAACCGATATGGCTAAAATTGTTGAAGAAGAAACAAAAGTATGGGGCGAAAATCCGAACAAGGAATATTTATTCATTGTACACAATTTAACCGTTGGTAGTGGCGGATTGGAACACGCCAACTCCACCGTGCTGGACGTTAGCCGAACAACGTATGCTGCAAACGGGTATTTAGGCTTTTTAAGCATTGTTGCGCACGAATATTTTCATTTATGGAATGTAAAACGTTTGCGTCCTGCCGGCTTATGGCCGTATGATTATGACAAGGAAAATTATACCGACTTATTATGGATAAGCGAAGGATTTACCAGTTATTACGATGAATTAATTTTAAAGCGTTGTGGTTTTTATGATGAGGGCGGATATATGCGCACACTTAACAGCAATTTGGCCAGTGTTGAAAATACACCGGGAAGTAAAGTACAAAGTGCGGCTGAGTCGAGTTTTGATGCATGGATAAAAGGTTACCGGCCGAATGAAAACAGCAATAACCGTTGCATTTCTTATTACCCAAAGGGTTCATTGATAGCAGCATTATTAGACATTGAAATTATTGCAGCCACGAACGGAAAAATGAAACTGGATAATTTATTGCAAAACCTGTATACCGATTTTTACAAAACAAAAAAGCAAGGATTTACGTTTGCCGATTTTAAAGCGTATACCGAAACCATTTGTGGAAAAAAGATGGATGAGTTTTTTAATACACTTGTATTGACGGCAAGTGAAGTGGATTACAACAAGTATTTAAATAAAGTTGGGTATTCATGGATATCAAATCCAAAGGGAAATGAATCGTGGTTGGGTGCCAATACAAAAGATGTAGGTGGTAAATGCATGGTGAGTTCGGTAATAGACGGAAGTTGCGCGCAGCAATACGGCATAAACGTGAACGATGAAATAATTGCTTTGAACGGTGCGCGTGTTGAGAATGGTAATTTCTTACGCGCTGTTTCAACCTATCAGGTAGGTCAGGTAGTGAACATTTTAATAAGCCGCGACAATTTAATTCAAACCATAAAAGTTACGCTTGATAAAAGTTTTATGAAAGATTATTTGATAGCGCCTGAGACTAATGTGAGTGATGAGACGAAGGCGTTGAGGAAGATTTGGTTGAACTAGTCAATGTGGTGATGTGGTGATGTGTAAATTATTGTTTCACCAATTTCATTCGCGAAACCGATTCCCGTCAGAACGGATTATTCCGGGCGAGCGTTTTCGGTAATTTCAACCACATACATTCCTGTTGTTTGCGATGAAACATCTAGTGTAAAATTATTTCCACTGATGTTTTGTTGGGTTAAAACAAGTTGACCCGAAACATTTATTAATTTAAGCGAAGCATTGTTAAATGTTGTTTTTGATGAAATGGTTACTTGATCGATAACGGGGTTTGGGCATACGTCAAATACATTTTCGGTTTTACTTTCTTCAATTCCAACAGCGTTGGAATGGTAGCGGGCGATGGCAATATCATTGGTACCGTTCGTGTTAGTGTACCCAGCAAGAATAATTCGTCCATCGGAAACTAATGCGCTTGAAGTAACATAATCGTTGAGGCCAAAATCGGTTGTAACAAGTCCATTATCGGGACCAAAAGTTGTGTCGATGGTCAGGTCGGCATTTATTCTCACTAAAGCAAAATCGTTACTTGTTCCATTAGAGTATATACCCGATACGATTATTTTCCCATCGGTTTGTAGTTGAATTGATTTTGGATTAACGGGCTTTACACCAAAATATGTTTGAACCCAACCATCATACGAACCATCCAATAGATTTAATCTCATTAAACCAAAATCGGCAGTAGCTGTAAACCATGAATAATAACCTCCCGCAATAAGTAATTTACCATCGGCCTGTTGCAAAATTTCACCGGTAAAATTCATTGACAGTACATGATCTCCGCCAAACCATATATCGTATCCACCAAATGTTGTATCGACCGACCCATCATTGTTA
>JAYUZA010000184.1:0-2505 GCA_043752145.1 Flavobacteriales bacterium | reverse complement strand
AAAAACAAGGTGTTACCATTGATGAAGCGGGAAAAAGCATTGTCGATAGTGTTGCTAAAATTCAGGAAGCGCTTACGCAAAAAGGTGAGGCCATGGTTTTAGGTTTAGGTGTTTTGAAAAAAACTGCCGATGGTAAAATTAGTTTTACCGCAGGGGGAGCCGATGAAAGTAAAGCTCCGGTTACAGAGATAAAAAAAGAAGAAGTTAAACCGGTTGTTGCCGCACCCAAAGTGGAAGTAAAGCCGGTTGTGACTGAAGTGAAAGAAAAAATTGTTGAAGTTGTTAAGCCTGTAGAAATAAAAAAACCGGAAACCCCGACTGTAAAGGTTGATGTAAAAGTGAACGCTCCAAAACTTACCGAGGCGGTAGAATTGGATAAAAAAGGAAAGGAAGAGCTGGCTAAGAAATTAAAACTCGAGAAAGAAGAAGAAGCAAAAAAGGCTAAATTGGCCAGTGAAGAAGCAGCAAAGAAATTAAAACTTGCGAAAGAAGAAGAGTCTAAGAAATCAAAATCAGAAAAAGAAGAAGATGCGAAGAAGCTAAAACTTGCGAAGGAAGAAGAAGTCAAAAAAGCAAAACAAATAAAATTGGAGAAGGAAGCTGCGGCCAAGAAAGTCATGGATGAAGCTGCCCGTATTGCAAAAGAGAAAAAGGATGCGGCCAAGCTTGCAAAAGCGCAGGCAAGAGGCGAAAGAAAGAAACGCAAATTCCCTGTTTGGTTAATGATCGTTTTGCTACTTGTTGCCGGTGGTGGAATATTTACCGCGTTTAAATGGGATATGGTTAAAGGGTGGTTGGGAATGGATAAAGTAAAAACCGAAGAGCCTAAAAAAGATATTGCAAAAGTTGAAGAAGGAAAAGAAGAAGCAGTTGTTGATTCAACAATGGTTGATACAGCCGCTGCGGTTGACGAACCTGTAGTTGAAGATGTGAAAACCCAACCTGTGAAGGAAGAAAAAACGGTTCCTGTTAAAGTTGTACCTGTGCGTAATGTTACCAATGGAAATTTTCATGTTATTACCGGAAATTTTCAGAGTCAGACTCTTGCTGACGGAATGGTAACGAAATTAAATGCTGAGGGTAATCAGGCAGTGAACCTTGGAAACCGTGGTGGTTTTTTCATGGTAAGTGCGGGAAGTTTTTCTACATTGGAAGAAGCCAATGCCAAGCGTCAGGCTATTAGCACAGCACATCCCAAAGCATACATCTATAACGGACAATAAAATGCAATGCTTACCAAATTAATCATAGGTGGAGTTGATGAAGCATTTAATGTTCCCTGGAAACGCATAGCACAACGTCAACCCTTGAGTAAAAAAGGTGTTGAAATACAATGGACCGATTTTGGAGGTGGAACAGGGCAAATTATGCGCGCCCTTAATTCAAATGAAATTCAGGTAGCAATTGTACTTACCGAAGGCGTTGTTTCCGATATTTACAAAAATGATCAATCGCGTATTTTTTCTTCGTATGTCACCAGTCCGTTAGAGTGGGGTGTACACGTACACGAAAATAGTCCTATTTCAGCTGTGAAGGAAATAAGGGATAAATGCATTGCCATCAGTAAATTTGGTTCTGGATCACATTTAATGGCAATTTTAAATGCCTACGAGCACGGGTGGAACGTGCATGAAATAAAATTTAAGGAGATCAATAACCTGGTTGGCGGACTAGAGGCATTAAAAAGCATTGAGGCCGATGTTTTCTTTTGGGAAAAACATACAACCCGATCATATTTAAAACCAAACCAATTAAAATACGTTGGTTCGTTCAAAGGACCGTGGGGAGCTTTTGTTGTAGCCGTTAATAATACGCTTACAACAAAGGATCTGGACAATTTGAGCGAGATCCTGAAATTTGTTTTGGAAGAAGCTTTAAATTTTAAACTATCACATTTATCGGCACCCTATATCACACGATTCAACAATATGGATGTTGTTACAGCGCAATCGTGGTTGCAAACCACACGATTTGCTTCTGGCGTAAGTCCAAATCAATTGGAGGTTTTGAAAGTGAAAGAGATCTTATTTCAATCGGGTATACTTACCGAAAAAGCGGCAAATGAAACCAATTTTTTTGTTGTCTGAAATGTCGTTTAAACTATCGGTAGTCTTCATCTTTTGTTTTTCGTTGACTTCTTTTACCCAGGTAATTTATCCGTATCGCACTTGTCCTTCACCAAATGAAATGGTTGAATTTTCGGGCATCGCAAAAATTGATAAGAATGTATTGGTTGGGGTTAATGACGGTGGGAATTCTCCTTGTTTATTTTTTATGGATACACTGGGAAAACTCAAAAGGAAACGCTGTTTTACCGGTGTTACAAATATTGACTGGGAGGAAATTTGTTACAGCAACGGAATCGTTAATATTTGCGATGTGGGCGATAACCAATGCCTGAGAAAGCAAACGGTCATTTATTCGTATGACGTGCGCAAAGATTCAATTACAGGCGCTAAAAAAATTGGATTTGCTGAAAAAACAGGAGCCTTATTGCCGAAACCA
>JAYUZA010000183.1:0-6557 GCA_043752145.1 Flavobacteriales bacterium | reverse complement strand
AAGTGTATTTGGAAACCATGGCCGAGTTAAGCAACGCCATCGGGATGTATGAAAAATCGGGTTTTCACCAGCTTAAAGACCCTCTAGGAAATTCGGGCCATTTTGCATGTACAATTCGTATGCTTAAGGAAATTTAGTTTTTTAATCTCATTGCATTTAGTATATTTGTAATACATGTACAGAAAAATAAAATATTTGACATTCATTTTAATCCTAACGGGATCAAATAAGGAATTGTTCGCGCAGTTCACTAATTTAATGATAAGCAATACCAATTCGCCCGAGGAAGTTTCCATTTGCATTAATCCAAAAAACACAAATCAAATTGTGGCCGGTGCAAACCTTAATAATCTTTTTGTGTCTAACGATGGTGGACTTACGTGGAACGTTGGCATATTAACTGATACGGCTTACGGTGTTTGGGGCGATCCCATTATTTTTACAGATACAACAGGAAATTTTTATTATTCTCACTTGTCTAATCCGCCTGTAGGAACCTGGATTGACCGTATTGTTTTTCAAAAATCGACCGATGGAGGAAATACCTGGGGTGGTGGAACCTTTACAGGATTGAATGGAATTAAAGCGCAGGATAAAGAAGGCGTTGCAGTGAATCACTTGAACAATGAAATTTATGTTACATGGTCCGAGTTTGATTCGTATGGCAGCGCAGCCACAAGCGATAGTTCAAGAATTTTATTTTCAAAATCAGTTGATGCGGGCGCAACATGGACAACACCGGTACGCTTAAGCAAAATTGGGGGCGATTGTATTGATAGTGATAATACGGTGGAAGGCGCTGTGCCAACCGTGGGTCCCGCGGGCGAAATTTATGTTTCATGGGTTGGGCCCACAGGAATTGTATTCAATAAAAGTTTAGACGGAGGAACAACATGGCTTCCTATGGAAACACCCGTAACTAACGTACCGGGCGGTTGGGATTATATGATCTCAGGTCTTCAGCGTTGCAACGGTTTACCCGCAACACATTGTGATATAAGTGGCGGACCCAATAACGGGACCATATACATTAACTGGACCGATCAGCGCAACGGTACTACCGATACCGATGTTTGGCTGGTAAAATCGACCGATGGAGGTAATACATGGACAAGTCCTTTACGCGTGAATGATGATGCACCCGGTAAACAACAGTTTTTAACGTGGATGGCCCTTGATCAAACATCGGGTAATATTTATTGTTTGTTTTACGATCGCAGAAATTATTCGTCAGGAAATCAAACCGATGTTTATCTGGCAAAATCAATGGACGGTGGAAACACGTTTATCAATTACAAAATAAATGAATTTGCGTTTATACCAAGTCCGTTAGTATTTTTTGGCGATTATGTTGGAATTTCAGTTGTTGGCAATATGGTGCGTCCCATTTGGATGCAATACGGCTCAAGTACTTTAAGTGTTTGGACAGCTTTGATAGACGCAACTACCTTAGGCATGAACACCAGCAATGAAGTGTTGTTGCCTGCTGCCGAATTGGTCAACAGTCCAAATCCGTTCAACGATTTTACACGCATTTGCTTTAAATTATCAGACCCTGTTACCATTGATCTTTTTGTGTTTAATGCCGCGGGACAAAAAGTGGCTACGCTGTATAAAAATGAACCGTTCAAAAAAGGGAATTTTGACTATATCCTTAATTCAAATGAACATGATCTTGAAGCGGGTATTTATTACTATACACTTATTTGTGATGAATTTAAGATCACAAAAAAGATGGTAATTTATTAAGTGCACATTATATTCTGAAACCCATCAGTGATATATCATCAGTTTGTTCAATAAGTCCCATCCAGTTTTTTATGTTCTGCTCAATATGATCTTTTTGTTCTTTCATTCCTTTACCTGAAATGGTAACAAGCATATTTCTGAACTCAGAATATCCGAATTTCTTAGACTTTGGTCCTCCAAACTGATCGGTATATCCATCTGAAAAAAGGTAAACCATGTCATTTTTTTTAAGTTGAAATTTCTTTGAAATTATTTCTTTACCGCCTTTGTTTGAGCCCAGAGTGTATTTTTCGTATTTAAGTTGAATAAGTGTTTTGTTGCGAATAATATAAATAGGGCTGTTGATTGCCGCATATTCCAACACCAGCGATTCTTTATCTATTGAACAAAAACAAAGGTCCATGCTATCGTTCATTTTTTTACCCGTGTATTTATGGGTTAGTATTCTGTCAATGGAAGTATCCAGTTTTTGAACGATTGAATTTACGGTGGTTAAATTTTCATGATGAAGGGAATTGTGAAATAAACTAACGCCAATTACAGATAATAATCCACCGGGAACTCCATGTCCAGTGCAATCACCAACGGTTAACAATATTTTATCGTTTACTGAATCGAACCAAAAAAAATCGCCCGACACAGCTTGTTTAGGCATGTATGTTATAAACGATTCAGAAAAAAAAAGTTTTAATGATTCTGGCAAAGGCATTATTTGATTTTGCAATTGTTGTGCGTATCTCAAGCTCTCCAGAGTTTCATGTTTATACATTTCTAATTGCAAAGCGTATTCTCTTGCTTCCAGTTCCGCCTTTTTTTGTTTGCTTATGTCGCGTGCAATAAGATAAATAAAATTATCATGGGTCGGTTTTGACGATTGCCATGAGAACCAATGATTGCTTCCGTTGCTGCATGCATAGCTGTTTTCAAAATACACGGGAAAACTTCCATCATGAGTAGTTTTTTTTCCGTCCTTTTCACGTATATAATAGGAATATGGCTTTGACATGAGTTCTTCAACCGAGTATCCAAGAATTTCTGCAAAATGCGGGCTTATTTTTTTGAAATAGCCATCCATACCTATTACACATATCATGTCCTGGGAAAGATTAAAGAATTGTTCAAGCATTTGCAGTTTACCATTAAAAAGCGGATTCTCGTTCATTATATTCCTCAATGACTTTTTTTCCGTTTCGTTTATATTAATATGTCCCATCGCTTTTATTTGTTTAACTATTTAATACGTCAAAGCTATGATGGCAAAACCGAATAACTATATCAAATTAGGCGTCAAATGAATTCGTGTAAGGTTTTTATTTCTTTTGTAAAAAACAGACTGTGCCGGGTGTTTTTGACCATACCTTTTTGGCTGTTACATAGCTGTAAACCTGCCGATTATTGATGTAATTCGTCATTCACCGACATTTACCCCGGCCTTACCGAATAATTGACTGTTGCAGCCATTTTCATCTATTAAGTAGAATCATACATCCTACATTTGTTCTATAAAACTAAAGGGTATGAATGAGTTAATTAGAAAGACAAATAAACAAAGCCTTTTATGGATGGGTTTACTTGTAATTGGAGTGGGAATGCTTTGGCTTCTGCAAAAAATGAACATTGTGGAATTTCCGTATTGGATGTTTACATGGAAAGCGGTTTTAATAATAATTGGGATCTTAATTGGGATCCAAAGTAAGTTCAGAGGATTTACATGGGTCGGTTTTATTGTGACCGGTGGAGTATTAATCTTAAGCGATATACCGGGAATAGGACCCGAAATGAGACATTACACTTTACCGATTTTGGTAATTTATGGCGGAATAATGTTAGTTCTAAGGGCCTTGTTTAAAAAAGGTGATGAGTCTTTATGGTCGAGCAAGTCAGGTTTTAGCTCAAGTGAGGGAACTGATGATTATTTGGATATCACTGCAATTTTTGGCGGATCAAAACGGAAAATAATTACCAAGGATTTCAAAGGTGGTGAAATAGTTGGGATCTTTGGCGGAGCAGAACTTGATTTTACCCAAGCCGACTTAACCGCGACAACCGTCTTAGATGCTACGTGTATATTTGGAGGATTAAAAATAATTGTGCCTGCTAACTGGGAAGTAAAATCAAACATGGTCACTATTTTTGGCGGAGTGGATGATAAAAGAAAATCAACCGCAAGTGAAAACAACAAAACACTTGTACTGACCGGATTTTGTATGTTTGGTGGTGTAGATATTCGTAGTTACTAAATTTCAAATAGTAAATCTCAAATCTCAAATTTTTAACTTATGGCCTGGTATATTTCAAAAATTGTATTCCGAATTGTGATAGATGAAAAACCTACTTCGCAGTTTGATGAACAAATTCGTTTGGTTGAAGCCGAGAATATGGAAGAGGCTTTTGCAAAAGCGCAGCAAATAGGTTTGCGAGAGCAGGAAACTTTTTTAAGTGTTAATCAACAGGAGTGCAAATGGACCTATTTAGGCACAACGCATTTGAATCCATTAAACGCTTTGCAGGACGGAGTTCAGTTTTTTTCTTTGACCAACGATGCCGAGGAAGCCGATTCTTACGCTAACTTTGTAATGGAGCGCACAAAGGTTTTCAAACCTAAAGCAAGCAGTACCCCTTATTATATAGTAGCTTAGTAAAACGAACGATTGGGAGAAACTTTTAAATACCTTAAACGAAACTGGTTAATAGTAGTTGCCGGCATACTTGCTATATTCACTTTACAGGCTACGTATTTAAATCAATTCATGGGCTTGTCTTTTGGAGATCTTGCCATCATCGGTTCTATTTTTGCCTCCCTATTGGTATTATTCACCTTTATTACCGTTCAAATTATTGTTTTTTATACTCCGGCAAAACAAAAGCACATTTTAATTTTTATCGAAGCTTTCATAATTGCCTGTATTCATATATTTTTAGGTCGCTATATCGTTACCCAATCAATTGATTTTACTGCAACGCAACTCTATAATTTCTCGCTTATCCTTCCACATCAAATTACGATGTCGTTTTTAATCATTGTAACTACCAGTTTTATCAGCCTTCGAAAAAAAGATTCAACAGTATCTTCCGAATCGGAAATGCGCGAAACAAGTGCCAATGAAATATTGCGCGAAGCTGAATTAAATAAATTACAACAACAGTTACAGCCACATTTTTTGTTTAACAGTTTAAACTCAATTAATGCTTTAATTATAAGTCGACCCGATGAAGCGCGTGAAATGATCCAAAAACTATCAGACTTTTTACGTGCAACGCTTAAACGTTCCAATGAACAATGGGTCGTGCTTAAGGATGAGATTGAATACCTGAACCTTTACCTAGATATTGAAAAAGTACGTTTCGGTCATCGGCTTGATATTAAACTGGAAATAGCCAATGAAATTCTGGATAAAAAGATCCCTACATTGTTATTGCAACCCATTGTTGAAAATGCCATAAAATTCGGTTTGTACGGAACCACCGAAAAAGTGGTTATTGAATTTAAAGCCGTTCTCGAAAAGGGATTAATCAAAATGATTATTTCAAATCCGTTTGATCGTGAAATGTTGCCCGAGAAGGGAACCGGATTTGGATTAAATGGAATTAAACGCAGGTTGTATTTACTTTATGCGCGAAACGACCTTTTGGAAACAAGCAGTACGCAGGAAAATATTTTTATCACTACATTAAAAACACCCGTTAAACATGATTAAGGTTATTTTAATTGACGATGAACCGCTGAGCCGTGAAATCGTTAAGTCGTATCTTAACACATATTCCAATACCCAAATTGTTGCCGAGTGTAACGATGGTTTTGAAGGCGTAAAAGCCATTGCCGAGCACAAACCCGATCTTATTTTTTTAGATATTCAAATGCCAAAGATCAACGGATTTGAAATGCTGGAATTGTTGGACGAAGACCCATCCATTATTTTTTGTACAGCCTTTGATGAATTCGCCATTAAAGCATTTGAAAAAAACGCCATCGATTATTTATTAAAACCGTTTTCAAAGGAACGATTTGATAAAGCATTTAACAAGTTCCACGAAAACTTTGAAAAAGGCCTGGCATCCTCGCTTAAAACCGATGTGGCAAATGCTATGATCGAACCCGGTAAACAAAACCGCATTGTTGTAAAAACAGGAACCAAAGTGAAAATAATTCCGGCACACGATATTCAGTATTTGCAAAGCGATGATGATTTTGTAAAAGTTGTAACAGCCGAAGGTTCTTTTTTGAAAAATAAGACCATGCAGTTTTACGAGGATAATTTGGATAAAACACAATTCGTAAGGGTTCACCGATCGTTTTTGGTAGCCATTAATCAGGTCACGAAGATCGACCGTGTTGGAAAGGAAGGACACGCTATCATATTGCGTAACGGGAACGAAATTCCTGTAAGCAAAACCGGTTACACGAAGCTAAGGGAAGTGCTAGGCTTATAATTATTTTAGTTTTTAAATTAAACCTTTTTGTATTCGGCTCGTCTTACTTACACAAACATTAAAACATACAATCATGAAAGCTACATTATTAACGACCATTTTTATTGGGATAACCGCTTTAGCAGTTCAAGCTCAAACAAATACAACGCCTGTTAGACCCGATGCTGCGCAAAAGGAGCAGGTAAGCCCTGAAAAGGCGGCCGAGAATCAAGCTACTAAAGCCGAAAAAGCATTGGGATTGACACCCGAACAAAAAACGCAATATCAAACATTTAGTTTAACACGTATTAATACAGTAAGACCATTGCGTGAAAAAATGAAGACCACGACTGATAAGGAAGAAAAAAAGAAAATTCAGGGAGAAGTTTATGCCGCTT
>JAYUZA010000182.1:0-2506 GCA_043752145.1 Flavobacteriales bacterium | reverse complement strand
ACCCTTGCTTCGTTCCCGTCCTGGGGGATTTGACAGGAGCTGGTCGTGTAAGACTTGCCCACCACAAAAGTAAGCAAATATCGATACGTGAGCTGCAGAGACTTTAAATTAAACTTTCAGCCTTTTAACCAAGCGTTTAATGTCGCGTTTTTTTATCATACGCGCCCTATTGTCATAATCGGCATAAACACAATCATAGGTTTCGATATCAAAAATAAACTGGCTACTTTTTACCGAGTGGCATGGAATAAAAGCGAGGTAATTTTTGTTTTTTTCCAAAATGGCTTTTTCCATTTCTTCCTTTGTGCAATACACAACTTCGTACGGGTAAACCGATTTAAATACATCCTCTTTCAATAATGGCACACTTTGAGCAATGACCAACAATTTTTTTGTTTTTACCAGCGTTTTTTTTTCATTGTAAATGGAAGCCAGCTGTTTATTGAGTTTTCTGTCAGACCCTTTGATCCCCTGTTCTTTTAAAACACTTATAGTGGTATGCAGGTTCTTGATCATAATGGGCACACGATACCTGCAACGTGAAACAATATTTTCGTCAAAATAAAAATCAAGCGGACAATACGCAGCCATATCGGCTAAATCATAATTTCGCAAGTCTTTTTTACCACCGTTAATCAAGCATAAATAAGCGCCTTCACTGGCGAGTGAATAGGCATAAATAGCTGAATTACCATGGAACAAACTTGTTTGAATAGTGGGATTATTGGAAGAAGACGGACCCGGCTCACTAATTTTTAAGAAGGCGATGAATGAATAGGAAGTATTGCCAATATTCTCTTTAAATTCTTGTTCAGTCATGAAGCTTATGGAAGTATGTTTCCAGATGCTGTCTAAACTTTGTTTAAATACTTCGTCAAACTCGGCATTGCCTGTTAGGATAGCAAACGTTTTAGTTCCACCAAAAGTCTTTAATGCTTTAGAGTCGCCACCATTGGATGAATATTGACACAATGCGCCAAACGAACACAGAAAAAAAACTAATGCAATAAAAACCTGAAATTTTCTCATACCATGAATAAGTATCAAATTTAATTCTTTATTCGTTAAACCCACAAGGTTTGTTTGTAAATACATGATAACGATTGATTTGAGCTTGTTTTGATAAGCTTAGTCCGGATTTATTTTTCGGTTGTTGAATTTGAAAATCACGAATAATAAATCTTTATCAGCACTTATTCACACTTAAAATCCAAGCCGGGTTTTCCTGTTATTTTTGCCATCCCAATAACAGTTAACTAATAACGATTAACTAATAACCATTAACCCATTATCATATGAAATTTTTTATTGATACAGCAAACCTTGCGCAGATTAAAGAAGCCCACGACCTTGGTGTGTTGGATGGTGTAACCACTAACCCTTCGTTAATGGCCAAAGAAGGCATTACGGGTCACGATAATATTCTGAAGCATTATGTTGCCATTTGCAATATTTCAGACGGTGATATAAGTGCCGAGGTTATTGCCACGGACTATGAGAATATAGTAAAAGAAGGCGAAAATTTAGCGGCTTTGCATCCGAATATAGTGGTTAAAGTGCCCATGATAAAAGACGGAATTAAAGCCATTAAATATTTTTCGTCAAAAGGAATTCGTACCAATTGTACTTTGATATTTTCGGCCGGACAAGCGCTTTTAGCTGCTAAGGCGGGAGCAACATATGTATCGCCTTTCATTGGTCGTTTAGATGATGTGAGTACCGATGGTCTTACCCTGATAGATGATATTCGTATTATTTACGATAATTACGGTTATCCGACACAAATTTTAGCGGCTTCGGTTCGTCACCCCATGCATATTATTGAATGTGCCAAATTGGGTGCCGATGTTGTTACGTGCCCGTTAAGTGCTATTCTTGCCTTGTTAAAACATCCGTTAACGGATATAGGACTTACGCAGTTTTTGGCCGATCACGCAAAAGGAAATAAGTAATATTCGTTTTATTAAATGAAAAAACACAAAGGGAAAATACTGCTTGTATTGGTTGTGCTATTAGGCATTGGCGCCTGGTTTGGCTATGAATTTTACAAGAAAATGTATTCGGGCAATGTGGTGGTGCGTGAAGGTGGCGAAACATTTATTTTTTTGAAAACAGGATCAACACTTGAGTCGGTTACCGATATGTTGGTTGATAACGGACTAATAAAGAACAAAGATTCGTTCTTATGGCTGGCGAAAAAGAAAAAATACGAAGGAAAAAACGTAGTTCCCGGTAAATACAAAATTGAGGATGGTTGGTCAAACAACGATTTGATAAATAGTTTGCGTGCGGGAAATGGCAGATTAATGGTGAAAGTAACGTTCAACAATGTGCGAACCATTGAACAGGTTGCCGGTAAAATTGGCCGACTTTTGGAAACCGATTCGGCTACATTTTTAGATGCTTTTACCGATGATAAGATCATTGATAAATATGGCTTTAACCGCTATACTTTTTTAACGCTTTTTATTCCCAATTCATATGAATTTACATGGGACACCGACCC
>JAYUZA010000181.1:0-2516 GCA_043752145.1 Flavobacteriales bacterium | reverse complement strand
TTTGGATCTTTAACACTGTAAAAGACAGTACAAAGAATCATTTCAGTATTAGTCCGTACGGTTCCTTAGGCTACCCTGTAGGTGCTGCTCCTGGGTATGAAGAAATTACTTTTTTGAAAACAGCCAATGGCATTTTGGGAATAAAGTAATTCATGCGATCGTACAAACTTGTTTTAGTTATCACAACAATTTTCTTTTCGTTCACGAATAAAACGATCTATGCTCAAACAGGTCCTGATACCGTAATGGTATTTCATGTTACCGACAGCATTGCTTCATACGAATTAAACGAGTACGATAAAAAAAGCGAACGTCAAACCGGAGTACCGCGCGTGTTGGCTCATTACAACAGAACATTTTCGTATGATGAAAAAAATAAACTGGTTTTTGTGTATTATAGTTTCAGTATGCAAAAATTCTACGGAAACGATTTAGTTGAATATCCCATGACGACAGGCTTCCCTGATCTCATCAGCATTTCATATGAACTGAAAACAAAAAAGACAAGGATCCTTCCCGAAGGTTAGTGATTACTTAAAGTGAAAAGTATTCTACTACTCCTTGCATTCGAATTCATTTATCTGGTGCCTCATTGCCAGGTTCCGATAGCCCTCACCCAAAATAAACAACTCGTAATTGATTCGAAAGTGGAATTTAAACACTTTACTAATATTCAGATTTATCAGTTTTTAGCCAACGACAGTTCAAAAAGTAAAATAACTTATTCCGCAAAATTAAACCCGCAGGGTAAAATAATTGCCGAATACTATAAAGATTATAAAACCGACAGTGGAAATGGCAGAGCTGATGTATTAACCAAAAACGAATACGATAAATCAGGAAAAATAATTATCTCTACTAATTATTACACAGGATCTTTCATGTCGGACGAGATTCAAAAAACATTCTACTATTATTCCGATACATTGCTTACACGCATAGAAGCCTATGAATTCAAAAAACGGTTAAAAAAAGATATCGATAAAGGGCTGAGTCGACCGGGAGGTTGTATTATTACTCCTGATGATTATGAAAAAGAAAGAACCTGGGAATTGGCCCGAATGCAGCTATTTCAATATAACAATCAGGGGAAAAAAGTTAAAAGCTATTCTCCAGTATCGCAGGGATCACACAACGGATTTGAATACAGCTATAACGATAAAGGCGAACTCCTAACCGAAAAGTCGTTTGATAAAGATAAATTATTGTATACCGAACGGTACGAATACAAAAACACCGTAACAACTTCAGTGTTAACGTGGGATTCACATGACTGGGGATCTACAAAAAGAATATTTACCCGTGACCAAAAGAACAAAAAACTTCTTAAGGAACAAGTTATTCAGGGTGAGAATGAATATGTTCATATTTATATATACAATTTGAAAGGCCAATTAGTAAAGTACATTGCTTATGACAGTCTTGGTAAAATAAACCTCACCCATATTTATAAATATAAATAAGCCCATCGAATCAAATAAATAGCAAGTGGACTCATTTTGAGATTCGAACCGATTTTTTATCAAAAAATTATTATCCGAAAATAAATCTTTTCGTTTCCGGTTTCGTTGAGGGCTAATATACAACCAATAACATCCGTTCATCTTACAAATTGCTTACTAAATGTTTAAAGTTATCAAGTTTTAGCTTGTCACAAAATTATTGTACTAGTTTTGCAACCCTTCCGAGGCTTCGGGATAAAACTTATGCTTATGAAAATTAAATTTTTGCTTACGGTAATGACTTTTTCGTTCACTACCCTTATTCATGCTCAAAAAAACATTAGTCTTGTACGCGCTTCTTCGGCTGAAGGAGGCTCAAGCTATACAACAGGTTTTGGTATTCGCCTAGGCTATGAGAGCGGCTTAACCATCAAACATTTTTTTAAGTCATCAAACGCTATTGAAGGAATTTTAAGTACTGGTTGGGGTTATGGTGGATTTCGTATAACCGGCTTATATGAATATCAAAAAGCTTTTTCGGGCGCAAAAGGTTTAAATTGGTTCGTAGGTGGTGGTTTACACTTTGGATCTTATACCGGTCGTTATTATGGATATTATGGATATTATGGTAGTGGTTATTATGATAAGCATGGTAACTGGCATCCAACAGGATACAAGGAACGTTACGCCTCTGTTGGTTTTGATCTTATTCTTGGTTTGGAGTATCAATTTGACGGTGCTCCATTTACCATTGGACTTGATATAAAACCCTATTTTGATTTTTACGGCAGAAATGATCATTATGCAGACGGGGCGCTAACCCTACGCTATATTTTAAAATAGTGAATGGCATAAAGCGTGAAACACAGGAAAATTTCACGCTACGCTGTAATTAAATTCGATAAAGATAAAATCGCATATGCTCGGAAACCACTTGCAGAAGGGTTGAAAGCGTATAAGAAAAGGATGGTTTAACAATTAAATAATTCTTGTGTCCCGTGTCTTTTAAACAAAAAACCCCGCCAATTACGACAGGGTTTCATATAATAAAGTTTCAATTTTTTATTGAGCAAC
>JAYUZA010000180.1:0-2520 GCA_043752145.1 Flavobacteriales bacterium | reverse complement strand
GTTATAGTTGATACCATTACGCATGAACTTGTAACGGTGTAATTGAAACATTCAACACAACCCATGGCATCCATGGCGCATACATTGTATGTGCCTGCACAAAGACCCGTGAAAACAGGTGAAGCCTGATATACTACACCACCATTGCATGAATATGTGAGAGCTCCCGTTCCGCCCGTTGCTGTTACCGAAATGGTTCCGTCACACACCCCACTTGAAGGAGTTGTAGTTGCCGATAACATGATGGGTGGTGGATTTGAAATTGTAACTACTAAAGTAAAAGCACATCCTAAAGCATCGGTCACTATTATTGTTTGTGTTCCGGGACATAAATTTGTTATTGTTCCAACACTTGTAAATGTTAAAGGAGTAAAAGCACCTGTGGCCGTGTAAGGCATAGTGCCACCCGTTGCTGAAATAGTAACTGCCCCATCACAAACGGCAAAACACATGCTTGGTATGACCGACAAGACTGTTGCAGCAACTGTACAAGGCGGTGGTGGTGCTGATGAAACAGTGACAACACTATTTGATAAACACCCGTGGGAATCCTTAATCACAATAAAATAAGTGCCCGCGCAAAGACCGGTAAACAACGAAGAACTCTGAAAACTAGCTCCGTTATTATTTGAATACGTATATGGTGGAGTACCACCTAATGCTGTAGCGGTAATACTTCCGGTACAACCCGGCCCGGCCAACGTCACCGTTGTAGAAAATACCAACATTGTTGGAGAAGTAATGATGAATGATAAGCTGAAAGGGCATCCCAATGCATCAGTTACGGTTACTGTATATGGACCCGAAACTAAATTTGTTATTGCTGCAACACTTGTAAATGTTATTGGAACAGGAATGCCGGAACCCGATACCGTATAAGGTGCAGTTCCTCCTGAAGCTGATATAACAGCAGCACCATCATAACCGCCTGAACATGAAACAGGAATTTCCGTTACCGTAGCAACAACCGCACAAGGCATTTCAATATTCTTATTCGCAAATGATAATGAGCTATTATTATTGGCTTTTGCAATGGAAACCATTGAAATAATAGCCAATAAAAGGAGTGTACGAATGTTCTTCATAGTAGTAAACTAGGATTAAAAAATGGGATTTATTGTTTGGTTTTTAATGAGACGATGAAAATAAAAAAGGTTGCTCTTTTATTTTTCATGATCTTCTCTCTCATATAGTTTCTTGTTTTGCAGCAATCGTTCAATGCTTTTAACAATTCGGGTTGTTCTCGTCTCCAATCGCTTAGCGCTAAAGATCCATAATACATACAAGCGTTGCTCGCTTTGGCTCAAACTCAAAAAAAAGCGATGTGCTGCAGGTTCCTCCATCAAACAAAGGGTTAGTTCATCGGGAATTTCAAGTACCGAATCATCCTTGTATAATTTAATGTGTACCCAATCGCCTTCGGTCTTCCCTATTCTTTTTCGTATTTCGGCTTTTATAGGAAAAAACAAGCCAACACCTTTTAGTGGCATTAATGAATATTGTTTTATCTCATAGTCATCAATGGTACCGCGCACCCTTACGCTTCCATATTTACCTCTGTGTTTTTTGGGAATTTCATTAATTACCGTGTAAATCCATCCTCCTTTACCCGGATACTTTTTTAGCTGATATTTTTTATTTACCAATGGTTTTTCCATTACCCAACGGTCCCTTATATTTTAATTACAATTATACATACATCATCCACTTGCTCTAAATCTCCCTTCCATTGTTCGAAACGGTCTTCCAATGCCTTTAGTTGAGCCTTCATTGGCAATTTCGCATTATCAACTATTCGCTTTTGAAGATTTGAACTCTTAAATTTTTTCCCCTTCTCTCCACCAAACTGGTCCCCATAACCATCCGTATAAAGATAGATCTGATCACTCTTGTGAAGGGATATCTCATGACTCATATAATTTACATTCGTTTCGAACTTACCAACGGGCTGTTTATCGGGCTTGATCTCCAACAATGTTAATTCGCCTTTATTAATCACCTGGAGATTTTTCCGGTGATCATTCAAAAGTACAAAAGCCTCATTAAAACGAACTATACAGATAGGATTGTTTGCACCGGCCCATTGTAATTTCATTGTTTTGTAATTTAAACAGCATAACGAAATATCCATCCCATCTTTTACATCATCGCTGCTTTTTTCAAATTGTTGAATAACCAGTTCTCTTGCCTTATCCAAAATTTTGCCGGGCTCCCGTATTCCAAATTCTTTTACTGCTCTATTTAATGCATTATGACAAACAACGCTAACCATTGCACCCGGAACGCCATGACCCGTACAATCAGCAGCGGCAAAAACAATTATATCATCAACCTTTTCAAACCAGTAAAAATCTCCGGCAACAATGTCTTTTGGCAAATACAAAACCTCTGATTCAGGCAAAAGTCCTTTTATAAATTCGGGTTGAGGAAGAATAGCATTTTGAATTCGCTTGGCGTAATTGATCGAATCCAGAATCTCGTTGTTTTTTTGTTCGGCAATATTACGTTGTAATTCAACTT